>CAMWGV010000018.1 GCA_947173945.1 uncultured Lachnospiraceae bacterium | reverse complement strand
CATGTTATTAAATTTTCAAATGTTCACCATTTTTAGGTCAAAAAAATAAATCCCTGCGTATTTATTTTTCCTTTTTTATCCTGCTGTCCTTGCGACAGCTATTAGATAATAGCATAGTGATTTTTGAATGTCAACACCTTTTTTGTATTTTTTTAGGAGATATTTACATACGATTTTACTTCTTTTCGAATCAATTCAAAACAAGCTCTTGTATTCTCACTTTCCGATTCAAAGTTCATCAATGTTTGCAGATAACCCTGCTCGTAAGCAATTGCCCTGCTAGCTGCAAACACAAGCTCATATACAAGTGAAATATGTCCTACGAGTTGGTCCACTACCGTTCTCCTTATACTTCTTAATGTTGCATGATGCTCGAAAAAGCTTTCCATAACCTTATCCGATACATCTGAACTGTATAATTCCTCACGGGTTGTATTATATATATCCTCCATAGGTGTTTCCGCACATACACGAAATATATCTATTTTGTCTGCATCTCTCAGTATATTACAAAACATCTGTGTACGTTGGTCTAAGTTGTCGTTTATTCTATATACATTGTGCTGCCTTATGGCAGTTTCAATCAGATAATCCTCAGAGTCATCTTCCACATAATCCCTGATTTCCTGTCTTGAGTTATTTGACTTTTCAGAAGTCATACAATCCTGAAACAATATGTCTGCCCCAAGCGCAGCATGGTCTACAGACTCTGCGTCCATAAATGTGTTGTATCTTCTTAATTGCTCGAACCGCCCTATATCGTGAAGCATTCCCAACAGCCACGCAAGATCCTGTTCCTCAGCACTCATATTTTCAGACTGTGCAATTTGCCTGCACAATCCTGCAACACGATACGTGTGGTCTATTTTCAGCCTCACTTTTATGTTAGTAGTGTCATAGCCATCTGTGTAACATTTAAATTTTGCCAGTACTCTATTCTTATCAATTTTCATCCCTTGATTGCCTTTCATTTTCGTAAGTAATTTGGCAATTGTAAATTCCTTACTTTCTATAAGCTTGTTGTGCTTTATAAACAATATCGCAAACGCACGCTATGTCTACATATTTTCAATAGCCTGGGCAAGATTTGACACACATACAATTTCGATGCCCAGCTTCTCCATTTCCTTGTCGTAATTGGATTTTGGCATAATGCATTTCCGAAAGCCAAGTTTGTCAGCTTCCTTCACTCTCTGCATTATATTGGTAACTCCACGTATCTCTCCGGCCAGACCGATTTCTCCTATAATCATCACATCATCACCTACAGGCTTGTTGTTCATGCTTGATGCAATTGCAAATGCGATTCCTAAATCTATCGCAGGATCATTTATTTTCATTCCTCCCGCTATACTAACATATGCATCATGTCCCCATAGGTTCATACCGACTCTTTTTTCCATGACTGCTGTTATAAGATTTACCCTGTTATAATCAACGCCTACCGCAGTCCTCCTCGGCATATTAAAATTTGTCTGGCATACAAGTGCCTGCAATTCTACAAGTATACTTCTTGTACCCTCTATGGAAGACACAACAACCGACCCCGGAACCCCTTCCGGTCTGCCGTTCAGCATAAGCTGTGACGGATTTTCCACTTCACAAAGTCCCTTATCTGTCATTGTAAATACACCTATTTCATTTGTTGAGCCAAATCTGTTTTTTACACCACGCAAAACCCGGAAGCCATTATTCCTGTCTCCCTCAAAATAAAGAACCGAGTCAACCATATGTTCTAAGGTTCTTGGACCAGCTACTGTTCCCTCCTTCGTAACATGTCCAACAATAAAAACTGCTATATTATTTTGCTTTGCAAGCTGCATCAGCCTCGCCGTAACTTCCCTTACCTGCGTTACCGTACCTGGAGCTGACCCCACCTCTGAGGCAAGCACAGTCTGAATAGAATCAATAATAACAACCTTTGCCATACTTTTTTTTATGGCCTCTGAAATGTTGTCCATATCATTATCACAAAGCAGCTTCATGTCCTTCGTAAAGCTTCCTATTCTCTCAGCCCTCATTTTAATCTGTGACAATGACTCCTCTCCTGATACATATAAAACCTCCGTACCTGTTTCCTGAACAAGATTACGGCACATCTGTAACAGTATTGTAGACTTTCCAATGCCCGGATCTCCACCCACCAAAACAAGGGAGCCTTCAACTATGCCCCCACCTAACACTCTGTCTAATTCCGAAATTCCTGTTTTTATACGACTTTCATTGGCAGTTGTAACTTCTAAAATACTTGTAGGCGCAACAGCATCCCTTTTTACATTAGCATGACTGCCTGCGCCCACCGATATTCTTTCTTCTACAAATGTGTTCCAAGCTCTGCAGCCCGGACACTGACCTAACCATTTTGCCGATTCGTAGCCGCACTCCTTACAGAAATAAACCTGTTTTTCCTTTGCCACTACATCTTCTCCACTAAAATATCAACCTGCTTGCCCGGTTCAAGCTCAACACTCATATTAAGCTTTCCACCCAAATTTGTCTTAAGCTTTCCTACGTAGATTTTGTCAATATGAATCTTATATTCCTTTTCAGCCTCAAGCTCCAAAGTAACCTGAGCATCCTCCTTACCCTCAACAACAAGACTGACACTCTTGTCTGTTGCCTTGAATCCATGAACTGTGGTTCCTGGAACTGATTCATACACAAACATGCCGTTTCTCTCTAATTTGGTAATCTCATTAAAGGTCTTTATCTTATAAATATCACCGTTGTAATTAAAGCCATCTTTCTTAGTCTTTGTGCTAAGCTCATAATTACCGAAACTAAGAGTACCTGTTGCTTCCTCGCGTATTAAATCATCAATAACTGCCATATTTTATTCCTCCATAGTATCTTAATAGAACTCGTTACTTCTTATGCACATTATACAATATATATTGATTTTTATCTACATAATTCTACATATATTTTTTACCATTATTTTTTGTTTTTAAAAATAACCTTACCATCAGCAGCTGAAATGCTTACTTTATCTCCCTTTGCAATATTTCCGCTTAATATTTCTTCCGCAAGCTTATCCTCAATCTCATTTTGTATGGCACGCTTCAAAGGTCTTGCTCCATATTTTTTATCATATCCCTTGTCAAATATGAAGTTTTTAAGCGTATCTCCATATGTTATGCTGATATTCATCTGTTTTTTCACACGATCCTTAAGCTCCTTCAGCATCAGTGAGGATATGTTCTTTACATCTTCCTTTGTAAGGGTTCTGAACACAATTATATCATCAATTCTGTTAATGAACTCCGGCTTAAACATATGCTTAACCTCATCCATAACATTTTTCTTCATATCCTCATGGTCTTTTTCCTCACTGCTTGCGTTGGAAAATCCCAAATGCTTCGGATCAATAATCCGCTGTGCACCTGCGTTACTTGTCATTATGATAATTGTATTTTTAAAATCTGTCTTACGTCCGTGTGAATCGGTAATATGACCATCATCCAAAACCTGAAGCAAAATATTAAACACATCCGGATGTGCCTTTTCTATCTCATCAAAAAGTATAACCGAATATGGATTTTTCCTTACCTTCTCGCTTAACTGGCCCCCATCATCAAATCCTACATATCCTGGAGGTGAGCCTATCATTTTTGAGACACTGTGTTTTTCCATATACTCTGACATATCAACTCTTATAAGTGCTTTTTCGTCACCGAAAACTGCCTCAGCAAGTGCCTTTGACAGCTCAGTCTTACCTACACCTGTAGGTCCTAAAAACAAAAATGAACCGATTGGTCTTTTCGGATCCTTGAGACCGACACGTCCTCTTCTTATAGCCTTTGCAGCTGCACTTACCGCTTCATCCTGTCCAACCACTCTCTTGTGCAGTGTTTTCTCAAGTGAAAGCAGTCTTTCCTGTTCCGACTGTGTAAGCCTTGTAACAGGAACCTTTGTCCATACTGATACAACATCAGCAACAGCCTCAGAATCAACAGGAAGCATATTTGCCTCAGAAGCCTTAAGCTTATTTTTTTCCTTTTCTATTTTATTTCCAAGCTTTATAATAGCTGCTTTTTTGTCCGATGCCAGCTCAAAATCTCCACTTGTTATAGCCTCCTCCATATCAAGCTCAAGCTGCTTATAATCATTCTCCATGTGGATAATCTTTTTATTGCCCGAAAATAATCCAAGCTTCTTCCTTGATGCTGCCTCATCTATAAGGTCTATAGCCTTATCAGGCAGGAATCTGTCATTTATATATCTTGTCGAGTACTCAACTGCTGCGGAGATTGCTTCATCAGATATTGCAACCCCATGATGCTGCTCATACTTTTCCCTGAGCCCTCTCAGTATTTCAACAGTTTCTTCATAGGTTGGTTCCTCCACATAAACAGGTTGAAAACGTCTTTCAAGAGCAGCATCCTTCTCGACATATTTTCTGTACTCTGTTCTGGTAGTTGCACCTATCATTTGTATTTCGCCACGTGAAAGTGCCGGTTTCAAAATATTCGATGCATCAATTGCACCCTCTGCACCACCAGCCCCTATAATTGTGTGGAGCTCATCTACAAACAGTATTATATTTCCTGCATTTCTTACTTCTGCAATAACCTTTTTAATTCTTTCCTCAAATTCACCTCTGTACTTAGAGCCTGCAACCATTCCTGACAAATCAAGACTTAATATCCTTTTTCCGGCAAGAAGCTCCGGAACATTACCTGACACAATAAGCTGGGCAAGTCCTTCCACAACTGCTGTTTTTCCAACTCCCGGTTCCCCTACAAGGCACGGATTGTTTTTCATTCTTCTACAAAGAATCTGCATTACCCGCTCCATTTCGCCTCTTCTGCCCACAACGGGATCGACCGCACCATCCTGTGCTGCTCTTGTAAGGTCCCTGCTATATTGGTCAAGGGCAGGCGTCGATGATTTTTTCTTTGATGACGCATTTTTAGATGCTGCATATTCTTTTTTTGCAGTATTGCTGTCAACTCCACATGAAACAAGCAATTCCGTATATATTTTCTGTATATTCACGGACATGGAGTTCAATATCTTTACTGCCAAAAGATCCTCCTGCCTGAGCATGGCAATTAAAAGGTGTTCGGTTCCCACCCTTTCACTTTTAAGACGTACTGCCTCTTTATGTGCTGCATCAATAACTCTTTTCAGTTTTATTGAGTAAGCATCTTCATTTTTTATTTTATTTTTCTTTGTCTGAAGATTTTTCTTTAAATAATCCTTTATCGGTTTTCCGTTTACACCATTCTTTGTCAGAATCTTCCACGCAATACCATTATTGCACTCAACCATTGCAAACAGTAAATGCTCTGTTCCCACATAACTATGTTTCATTGCCTTAGCTGTCTCTATGGCAATGTCGAGCACCTCTTTCGCTGCTTCTGTGTATTTGGGTTTCATAGCTTACCTCCGTTTTCACCAAATTCCTTATACATATCTGTTATAATCTGGTGCATTTCTGCAAGGCTTATATCCTTGCATATCGCCTCGGCAACCATCATTCTCATTTCAATATTCATGGATTCGAGATGCCGGGTTTTTGTATCTACTGAAACGCAGACCACTGCGCCCTTTCTCCTGTCAAGTGTCAGATAACCGTCATTTCTAAGCATGGCATACGCTTTATTTACCGTATGCATATTTACACCAAGCTCATCCGCAAGCTGCCTGACGGAGGGCAAAGAATCCCCATCTCTTATCTGCTCTTGTGCAATTCCCATTATAATTTGATTTCTGAGCTGCATATATATAGCTTCATTACTATTAAAATCGATAGAAATAATTATCTTACTGCTCATCTATAGCCTTTCCAATATCATGGCGCATGTACTTGTTTTCAAAGTGAATCCATTCCGTTGCCTTATATGCATTTGCTCTTGCATCTACCAAAGTCTCACCCTTGGCAGTTACTCCAAGTACACGTCCTCCATTTGTTACTATTTTTCCATCAACCAGCTTTGTTCCTGCATGGAACACATAATAATCTTCTTTATCCTGAAATGCATCCAGCCCTTCAATCGGGAAGCCCTTCTCATAATGCTCAGGATATCCATCTGAAGCAAGAACAACACATACTGCCGCCTTATCCTCAAACTGAAGTTCAATCTCATTAAGTCTTCCCTCTATACATGCCTCCATAACATCAATTATATCATTTTTCATACGTGGAAGAACGACCTGCGCCTCAGGATCGCCAAATCTTGCATTATACTCAAGCACCTTTGGTCCGTCTTCAGTAAGCATAAGTCCACAGAATAAAATCCCAACAAAATCTCTACCTTCTGCTTTCATTGCATCCATTGTAGGCTGGTAAATACGCTCCTTACAGAATTGGTCAACCTCGTCCGTATAAAATGGGCTTGGTGAAAATGTTCCCATTCCTCCCGTATTTAATCCCAAATCGCCATCATGCGCTCTCTTATGATCCTGCGCAGATGCCATTGGCTTAATATGAGTTCCGTCACAATAGCAAAGCACAGATACCTCTCTTCCTGTCATAAATTCTTCAATTACAATTTTGTCACCTGCTGAGCCAAACTGCTTATCAAGCATAAGAGTTTTTACGCCTGCCTTTGCCTCCTCAATATCATTACATATGAGAACGCCCTTTCCAAGAGCCAGTCCATCCGCTTTCAGAACAATTGGCATTTTCGCATTTTCAAGATAGCGAATTGCTGCGTCGGCATTGTCAAACGTCTCATACGCTGCTGATGGTATGCCATACTTTTTCATAAGATCCTTTGAAAATGCCTTTGAACCCTCTATAATTGCAGCCTTTTTTTCAGGTCCGAAAACCTTTATTCCTGCGTTTTTGAAACAATCAGCTACACCCGCTACAAGTGGGTCATCCGGTCCCACTATTGCTAAATCTATATTTTTTTCCTTTGCGAACTGTACAAGAGCCTCTCCATCCATAACAGAAATGTCAACGCACTCAGCAAGCTGTGCTATACCTGCATTTCCAGGTGCTGCATAAAGCTTTGTCACTCTCTTGCTTTCACTGCATTTTACCGCTATGGCATGTTCTCTTCCGCCTCCTCCTACAATAAGTACATTCATGGTTCTGCTCCCTTCTTTATATTAAATCTTTTCCTTTGCTATTTTACTTATAGCTTCCGGCAATAGCTTCCACTCTGCCTCCTCCATAACCCTTCGTTGAAGAATTTCCGGAGTATCCCCATCCTTTACCTCGACTGCCTTCTGCAAAATAATCGGTCCCGTATCCGTTCCCTTATCAACATAATGTACGGTTGCACCGGTCAGCTTTACACCCCTTGCAAGTGCTGCCTCATGTACCTTGAGACCGTAATATCCTGTACCGCAGAAAGACGGAATGAGTGACGGATGTATATTTATGATACGGTTTTCATACTCATCTATCATTTTCTCAGGAATAACAACAAGAAATCCTGCAAGTACAATAAGATCAGGTTCATAGCTTCTGACCTTGTCAAGCAACGCCTCATTAAAGCTTGTCCTGTCTGCGAAATCCTTAGGTGATACTACTGCATGATCTATACCTGCTTTCGCCGCTCTTTCCAATGCATACACACCATAATTGTTACTGATTACCCCAACAATGTGTGCATGTTCAATTTCTTTATTTGCGATACCATCTATAATTGCCTGTAAATTTGTACCTCCACCGGATACCATGACAACAACCCTTAGCATATTTCTACTCCCTTTTCACCTGCTTTTGTCTCACCGATGATATAAGCTGTCTCGCCTGCCGCTTCAAGTGCTGATATAGTTCCAGACGCATCTGCGCTGTCTACTGCAAGCACCATACCAATTCCCATATTATAAGTATTGTACATCATTTTCTCATCTATATTACCCTTTGATGCCAAAAGCTTAAATATAGCCGGAACCTCATAGGTTGACTTGTTTACAACTGCCCTTATTCCATCAGGCAGCATACGTGGAATATTTTCATAAAAACCGCCGCCTGTAATATGGCTGCATCCTTTTATTTTAATATTCGCATCCTTGACCTGCTTAAGTGCCTTTACATATATTCTTGTAGGCTCAAGCAGTGATTCGCCTAATGTTTTTCCAAGCTCATCATAATATGTGCCAAGCGACTCACTTGTCATATCAAATACTTTTCTAACAAGTGAAAATCCGTTGCTGTGAACTCCGCTTGAAGCTATTCCAATGAGGGTATCCCCTGCAACGATATCCTTTCCTGTAATAAGGTCCTTTTCGTCTACAACTCCAACTGCAAATCCTGCCAAATCGTACTCATCCTCAGGCATCATTCCCGGATGCTCTGCTGTCTCACCACCAATCAGGGCGGCTCCCGACTGTGCACATCCTTCGGCAACACCTCCTACAATTGTAGCTATCTTTTCCGGAAAATTTTTTCCACATGCTATATAATCAAGGAAGAAAAGCGGTTCTCCTCCTGCACATGCTATGTCATTGACACACATAGCAACGCAGTCAATACCTATTGTATCATGCTTGTCCATAATAAATGCAAGCTTAATCTTAGTTCCTACACCGTCTGTACCTGATACAAGTGTAGGCTTTTCCATGGATTTAAGCTTATCCAGTGAAAATGCACCTGAAAATCCACCAATATTTGTAAGAACCTCCGGTCTCATGGTCTTTTTTATATGCTCCTTCATAAGTTCAACTGACTTATAACCTGCCTCAATGTCAACACCGGCATTTTTGTAATCCATCGCTTGTTCCTCCTGAAATTTGTTAATGTTTTTCATTCCAACTATTATAGTTTAAATAGAACAGTTTGTAAAGGATACATACCAAAAAAACTGTGAAACAACATGGCACATTTTATTGATTAGAAATGCTAATTATGCTAAAATATTTATCATATATGAAACATTTGGGGTTATTAATATTATCTGGGGGTATACGCATGAGTAAAAGCAAAAAAAGATTAAACATCGGATTTTTTACGTGTCATCTTGACAATGATTACGCATACGAAGTCTGCAAGGGTGTGGATTATGCCGCAAAAGAACTGGATGTAAACCTTATAGTTTTTCCCGGCATGTACATGAACGCATCATATAACGACCCGAAAAACGCACGATTTGATTATCAGTACAATTCCATATTTTACTATGCATCAAAGCACACATTGGATGCACTTATTGTTTCCATCGGTTCAATAGGAAGCTTCCTGTCTGAAAATGACATGCTTGCATTTCTTAAAAATTTTGACATTCCTATCCTTACAATTGAAATTGAAGTTCCAGGCTACCCTTACCTTTATACAGAGGGAAGAACCGGTATGCGCGAAGCAGTTGAACACCTTATAAAGGTTCATGGGAAAACAAAAATCGGCATGGTAAGTGGCCGGAAGGAAAATGCCGATGCACGGGACCGCCTTGACACATACTGTAAAGTACTTGAGGAAAACGGAATTCCTGTAGATCAGAACAGAATCGTATACGGTAACTTCTCCGAATTTACAGAAGATATCGTAAATGATCTCCTTGACAGAAACAAGGATTTGGAGGCAATTGTATTTGCAAATGACCAGATGGCAATAGGCGGCTACAACGCAATCAAGGCCCGCGGTCTTGAAATTGGTAAGGACATTCTTATAACCGGTTATGACGACTCGCCTGTTTCTACTGTATTAAATCCACTTCTTACAACTGTCCACAACGGTATTATGGATATGGGGTATCATGCTGTCCACGAGGCTATTAACCTTGCACAAACAGGCAATACCAGCGTCAGCATATTAAACTCAAGCCTGATCGTACGCTCCTCCTGCGGATGTGGAGATTTCGCATTACAAAATATGCTTGAACAGGGACTGAGCTTAAAGAAATCCGATGACTATTCAAAGACCCAAAAAATTATAGTTGATTACCTGTTCCAAAATTACAAGACCACATTTTATTACAATAAGCTTTTGGATGCAATAAATCCATTTTTAGATTATATTCTCATGCCTATTTTCGATAAAGGTGATTTTGAATTTGACATTGACCAGATTACATCTGAGCTTGAAAAGCTTTTAGAAACACAAATAATTAACAGCTACTTCAGCACAGACAAATTCCTATATGTGTTAAGGGAATTAAAAAACCTTTTACTCTCACTCTCAGATGAGATTGACAAGCTAAACAAATTATCCAGGCTGTTTAACGATATATTTGAAAAGTTCCTGTTTCACACATCCAACAGGCTTTACAATACTGTGAGGCAACAAAAGGCAAGCATCTGGTCAACCATGTACATAACAAGAGATTCTCTTACCTACAGCACCGATGAGGAATCCTGTTTCAAACTTATTATGGAGAAGTTGTGGGATGCCCATTTTACCAGTGCATATATCTACATATATGACGAACCGGTTATGCTGTTGCCAAACGGTTCATGGAGAGTACCAAATACGCTATATCTTCAGGCATGCCATGACCAAGGCAATATAACATACCTTTCCGGAGATAACAGGCTTATTTCGTCAAACAAAATATTCTGCAATAACTACACATCTCAGGAAAGACGGAAAACCATGGTTGTCACTCCTCTATTTACTAACAGTATACAGTATGGTTTGTTCGTAGGTGAAATAGATATAGAATACTTTGGAAATATTTATCCGCAAAGTCTGCAGCTTAGCATCTCACTTAACTTTATTTCACTTATGAAGCAACAGCTTTCCATACAGAAGAAGCTTGCTGTATCCGCAACAGAGCTTAACAATAAGAATGAACTTCTAAACAAGCTTTCCATAACGGATTCCCTTACCGGTATAAACAACCGCCGTGGCTTCCTTGACAGCGTGCAGTCGCTTGTAAACTCTCAGTTTAATGAGGGCAAGCTTGCAATGGTAGTTTTTGCAGATATGGACAACCTCAAACAGGTAAATGATAATTTCGGTCATAAGAACGGTGACTTTGCAATAAAAAGTATCGCTAAAATACTTCAAAACAGCTTTGACAGTCAAGATATTATAGGACGAATCGGTGGTGACGAATTTGTTGCATTTTCATTTTTAGATGATGCAGCAAGACCAACCCAGATAAGAAACAAAATAGCTTCTCTATCAAACGAACTAAATGACACATGTGACAAACCATACTACATTGATATAAGCGTGGGTATAACAACCTTTACATGTGCTCCAACACTCAATATAGAGGAGGTTCTCCACAACGCTGACGAAGCACTTTACGAAAATAAAAAGAACAAACGTAAGAGTGTCATTAAACCAACAATCTAAATATAAGAAACAGCCTGCCGCTATGTCCGTGACATGGCGACAGGCTTATTATTTTCTCTATTTCAGTGCTTCAAAAATTGCCATTGTTACGTCTGCTTTATTCATCGTATACAAGTGAACTCCATCAACACCATTTTTCTTTAAATCCTCTATTTGTCTGACAGCATAGTCTATGCCTGCTTTTTTCATATCATCCGGGTCTCCGCCATATTTGGCTATCATAGAGCTTAGCTCATTCGGAACGGATGAGCCGGAAAGCTGCACGCTTGTTCCAAGCTGCTTTGCAGTTGTAATTGGCATAATGCCTGCAAGTACAGGTACATCGATTCCGGCTTTCCTTATATCCTCTAAAAAGCTGTAATATACACTGTTTTCAAAAAACATCTGCGATATGAGGCAACCTGCTCCCTGCTCCACCTTATATTTCAAGTGCTCAATATCTTCCTCACGACTAGCTGATTCCGGATGTATTTCCGGATAACATGCTGCCGCAATAAACATGTCATTTCCCTGTTTTTTTATTTCGCAAATAAGGTCAGAAGCATATCTGTATTGTCTATTTTCAAACTCCTCATCCGACATGGTTTTCGGCTTATCACCTCTTAAAGCCAGAACATTATTGATTCCTTTCTTTTTAAGTTCAAAAAGAAGTGCCCTTAAGGTTGTGTCATCCATGCCTACTGCTGTCATATGTGCTATAGCCTCAACCTCACATATATTTTGGATATATGCCGCTATTGTTGCGGTTTTCTTACTGTTACTTCCTCCCGCTCCATATGTAACACTTATAAAATCAGGTTTGAGAAGCTTAAGCTCATCCAACGTTTTGTAGATTTCGTATATGTCGTCATTTCTTTTTGGTGGAAACACCTCACATGAAAATCCCATTTTATTTTTATTAATACTAAGCATATTGTCCTCCTTGTGCTGCCAAAAGCCTTTCGTATATTTCCGGTTCCTGCTTCTTAATGCTTACTAAATTAAAATTCTTATCTAAAAAACAATGTGAAGTCTCAGCTAAATGCTTTACGTGTTGCATCGTCTCATCATAAATTACATATGATAAACAAAATCTCGCCGATGTTACCCGCTCAAGCTTAGGTACAATAATCAGCGTTTCTCCAAACCTTGCAGGTTCCTTGAATTTGCACTGTAAATCCAATACCGGTATCATATATCCCATTTCCTCCAGCATATCATAAGGTATACCGCACTGCTTTAACATCTCAATTCTGCTCTCTTCAAGGTATCTTGCGTAATTGGAATGGTGAACCACTCCCATTTTATCCGTCTCATAATAATTCACTTGTCTCTTATAACTAAATTTCATATATTTTTCCTACCTCTTTTTGTTCGGCAGCTTTCTTCATAAACGCAAGTTCAGCCTCTGATAAAGGAATCTCATGCTTACCTTTTTCCTGAGATGTTTGTTCCTCGTCATTTTCAGTAGATTTTTTTTCAGTCTCTGCTTTCTGAGTTCCCGTTTCATCAGCACTTGACTTGTTGACTCCTGCTTCCCCAGAACCTGCTTTTTCATTTCCTACTTCTTCATCTTCTGATTTTTCGACCCTTGCTTTCTTGGATCTAATCTCCTCCGCAAGTCTTGCAGCCTGCTCCTTTTTTCGTTCAAATGCCTCCATCTCTTTCAGCTTCTGGCGTTCACTGTAAAGCTCATTTGATAAAAGCTGGGCAAGCTCAAGTATCTGCTCATACCTTTCTTCCTTGCTTAACTCCTTAAGATTTACCATAAGCTCTGCCTTGTTATCCGCAATTATTTTTGCCTTTTCTTCAAGGTCACTTATCATCCTGCCATACTGGTTATTTACATAGTCATATGCCTGAGCAAGTAAATCATTTACTTCTGTCAGCATTTCGTCAGTATAAATAAGGGATGCTGCATATATATCAGTAGCAGTCCGAAGTGCCATTCGTTCCTCATTGTCAAGCCTGTCAGCCCGAAAGGTTCCTCCCAGAGATGAAACCCTTTTTGTAACCCTTATTCTGCTTGCAGTCTGCTCTGCCTCATAAATAATATCCTCTGCCTCTTTTTTCGCCTCTGTTATAATCTTACCCTTTCGGTCATTTACCTCTCTGTAAATACGAAGCTCATTATTGACAATGCTCTCAAGCTGCTTAAGCATAAGTATGGTCTCATCCTTATTTACCATAACCTTACCCGTTGAAAGCGGGACTCCCTGTCCATTTTCCACACTGTCTATCAATCTGTCTATTATTTGATTAACTCTACTCTTTTCCATAGCCGTCACCTTATATTATTTGAACATCAGCCTATATGTATCTTACCAACTCTTCTACTTCCTTACGCGGTGTCGGGTCAGGAATAAATTTTGGAACTCCGATTGATATAAGTGCACAGACAGTCTGTCCTTCAGGAAGATTTACTGCTTCTGCAACCTTTGTATCATCAAATATTCCCATAATACATGTGCCGTATCCCTTTTCATGTGCTGCAAGACAAAATGTCTGGGCGGCGATTCCTGCATCAAACATTTCCCAGCCTGCACCCTTAGATGTTGTAAAGCTTCCATCTCTCTCATATCCGCATCTTCCGTTTACCTGAGCAAGAATTACAAGTGTATTGCAGCTTGTAAGCGTTTTTCCATTGCCTTCATGACCAAGTATACACTCATCCTTTATCTTATCTATAACAGCCCTGTCTGAAACGACAATATATCGTAATGTCTGTGAATTTTTCCATGTAGGTGCCATTCTTGCAACATCAATAATCTCATCAAAAGCTTCTTTTGTAATTTTTTCCTCAGTGTATCTTCGTACGCTTCTTCTTGTCTTCATACATTCAATTGCATCCATATTCATATCTCCTTTTCTTATTTATTTATATCTTGAAACAGACTTTCAAATATGATACTCTAAATCCGGTGCAAGCCGGATAAGTGATTGCGGCTGCCATATGGCAGGTGAGGAAAGTCCGGGCTTCATAGGGCAGGATGCCGGATAACGTCCGGTGGAGGTGACTCCCAGGCTAGTGCAACAGAAATATACCGCTATATTTCATATAGTAAGGGTGGAAAGGCGAGGTAAGAGCTCACCGCTGCATTGGTAACAAGGCAGGCTCTGTAAACCCCATCCGAAGCAAGACCAAACATAAGACTATGCAGTTGCCCGCTGGGTCTTTAGGTAGGTCGCTCGAGCACTATGGTAACATAGTGCCTAGATAGATAATCACTCTCGACATAACCCGGCTTACAGTCCGACTTGCATCTATAAATCGAAGCATCCCCCACCTACAAACTCTCTTAATATTGAATTCGTAGGAACATTCGTCACATCAAGTCCAAGGAAGTAATCCAAAAACTTAAGAAGTCTCTTGGCCTCATAGTATTCAGGGCAATCTCTTGGAACTGAAAACAAAAGTGGCTCGGCAAATTGTTTTATAACACTGAGCTCATATATAAGTGCAGAATTAAACATTACGTCTGCCTGCTCCTGGAATGGGAAAATGTATTTTTCCTCTCCACGTCTTACAGAGTTCCACATTCCTATCGTGTCTCTTGCATTATTTCCTCTTGTCCTTGCATCTCTTACGATACGTCTTATCAGTCTTCCATCGGTAGTAGGTATTCTGTTATGCTCATCAATATTAAGCTGTGTAAGTGCACTGATATATACCTTGAATTTGCTATCATCCGGAAGCTGTGCCGTCATAAGTGGATTAAGAGCATGTATACCCTCTGCCACAAGCACATCTCCTTCATTTAATTTCAGCTTCTTACCCTTATATTCCTTCTTTCCGATAGTGAAATTGAATGATGGTAAGTCAATCTCCTCACCGGCAAGCAGCCTTTTCATATCGGAGTTAAACAGTGCCAGATCCATTGCCTCTATGCACTCAAAATCGTAGTTTCCATTCTCATCCTTAGGGGTAAGCTCCCTCTCAAGGAAATAATTATCAAGTGCAAGAGGATAAGGCCTCAACCCATGTGCTCTTAGCTGTACGCTTAGTCTGTGTGAAAATGTAGTCTTTCCCGATGAACTTGGTCCTGCAATTAAAACTATTTTCTTATCGCCTTCTTTTATCATATCGGCTATTGAAGCAATCTGTTTTTCCTGCAATGCCTCCTGAACAAGCATAAGCTCACGTATATCTCCATTTGTAATCACATCATTTAAATCACCTACATTGTCAACATCAAGCATTTTGCTCCACAAATCAGATATTTTAAGAACATTGAACAGCTTTTCCTGCGGCTTATATTCTGGAATAATACCCGGCTCATTTTTTGCAGGAGCCATAAGAACGACTCCCTCATCATATGGCAGGAGGTCAAAATACTTCAGATATCCTGTTGATGCAACCATATATCCGTAAAAATAATCCTCATATCCCTCTAAATTATATATATTAACCTTGGATACACGTCTGAAAGAAAATAACTTTTCCTTATCAGCCATACCCTGCTGTTTAAATCTTTTTATAGCCTCATCAGTTCCGACCGTTTCCTTAACAAGTGGTATATCCTCATCCACCAGTTCCTGCATACGGGACTTGACCTTTGAAATAATCTCCTCTGTAATTTTGAAGTTATCATCTATGGGCTTACAATATATGCCCTTGCCCACAGAATACATCACATTGATCCTGTTTTCCCTGCCAATAACATCTGCAAATGATTTAAGCATAAGGAACTTTAAACTTCTTTTATATGTATCATTTCCAATTACACTGGCGGCAGTAATTAATTCAATCTCACAGTCCCTGTCAAGAACAGTTCCAAGCTCACAAAGCTTTTTATTTCTGAATGCCAGCACATATTTATATTTTTCGTCGGGCATAAATTGATTAATAAACTCCTCAACAGTGGTCAATTTATCAATCCTGTATGCCTTTCCATCCATCACAATTTCTATTTTTTCCATAAAACATCCCCCTTTCACTATACAATATGAAACGGTGCTCCCGTATCAACAATTTCAATTTCCACATCATCACAAAAATCAACCAGATAATTGTATATAAATTTCATAAATAGCTTTTCAATTCCATAATGGGAAGCGTCTATAATTGATAACCCCATTTCCACGGCATCAAGACCATCATGGTGACCGATATCTCCCGTAACAAGACAATCTGCCTTTTTTTCTATGGCAATATCAATCACACTTTTTCCTGAGCCGGGACAAACTGCTATTTTTTCAACAATTTTACTATTTGTACCGTACACTGTGACATTTTCAATATCGAAGACATTTTTTACTTTCTTTGCCAATTCATCAAGTGAAACAGCATCCTTAAGCATTCCAATTTGACCAAGTCCCTCACCATTGTAAGTTTCTTCCAGCACTTCAGTATTTTTTAACGCAAGCCTTTTTGCCGCTTCCTTTGCCATTCCACCCTTGGTATCAAAGTTCGTGTGCATGGCATAACAAGTGATACCTGCCTCTATAAGGGAAAGTATTTTATTGCCCAGCACAGTATCATCATTTACCCGTTTAACCTTTGAAAATATCATTGGGTGATGGGTAATTATCATATCCACATTACCTTCTATTGCCATCTGGCACACATCAGCAGTTGCGTCCACGGCAAGCATTATTTTTTTTACTTCTCTGTTTTTTCTACCTACAAGAAGCCCTACATTATCCCATTCCATAGCATATTCAGGCGGTGACTGAGCCTCAAGTATTCTTATTATATCACTACAAAGCATCCCTTACCTCCACACAGTCTGTGATACTACCTTTCGCACATGCGAAAATATCAAGTGCAGCTTCTATCACTTCCAGTTTATCATTTATCTCTTTCAATCTATGAACAGCCGTCTCCGTATATACATCTTCCAGATTGCTTCTCACAGAAGATAATTTATTTCTTTCATTGCAAAGATACGTTTCAAGCACAGGATTTTTCTCATCCAAAAGTCGTTTCCCATACAGTATATCAAGTGAAGAATATATTTCCCCGCAGCCTTCTTCACCGTAAACCTCACTCTTAGGAACTGCTTTCATTACGTTATAAAATTTGTCATCTTCCACAAGCATTTTTTCTACAGATATCGCATATCCGTTTTGTAAAATGAACTGTCTTACCTTATGTATCTCAGACTGTGGCTGTAAAATAAGATGAATCCCATGTTCAAGCTTTTTTTTACCTTTCCGTAAAATTTGAGTAATAAGCTCTCCACCCATACCCGCAATAATGGCACAGTCAACCTCTCCATCACGCAGAGCCTCCATACCATCAGACAATCTTACTGATATGATATCCTCCATATTGTTTGCACTGATATTACTTTTTGCCGCATCAAGAGGACCTTGCTTCACATCCATTGCAATGACCTTATTCACTCCGTTTTCTGCCAGCCACATTGCTACATGCGCATGATCACAGCCAATATCAGCAACACTTTTTTCATCAACCAAATCAACCACGGCATGCATACGTTTTGAAAGCTTTATATATGACATGATATACTCCGTTTTAATATTTTATCTGTTTTCTTCTAAGTAATCCCTAAGCTTTCTGCTTCTGCTCGGATGTCTCAGTTTTCTTAACGCTTTTGCCTCTATCTGCCTGATTCTTTCTCTCGTAACCTTAAATTCCTTGCCTACTTCTTCAAGGGTTCTAGCTCTTCCGTCATCAAGACCAAATCTGAGTCTCAATACCTTCTGCTCCCTCTCCGTAAGCGTTCCGAGTACCTCAACAAGCTGTTCCTTAAGCAATGTAAATGCAGCCGCCTCAGCAGGAACAGGTACATTTTCATCCTGAATAAAATCCCCAAGATGGCTGTCTTCCTCCTCACCGATAGGTGTTTCAAGAGAAACAGGCTCCTGAGATATTTTTAGGATTTCTCTTACTCTTTCTACGGGAATATCCATTACTTCGGCAATTTCCTCCGGCATAGGCTCCCTGCCAAGCTCCTGAAGAAGTTGTCTTGACACACGTATCAACTTATTGATTGTTTCTACCATATGAACAGGAATACGTATAGTTCTTGCCTGATCAGCAATTGCTCTTGTTATAGCCTGTCTTATCCACCATGTTGCATATGTTGAAAACTTGTAGCCTTTGCGATAGTCAAACTTTTCTACAGCTTTAATAAGTCCAAGATTACCCTCCTGAATCAAATCAAGAAACAGCATTCCACGACCAACATATCTCTTGGCTATACTTACAACAAGTCTTAAGTTTGCCTCAGCAAGCTTTTTCTTTGCCTCTTCATCGCCTTCTTCCATTCTCTTTGCAAGCTCAATTTCCTCCTCTGCACTTAAGAGTGGAACTTTTCCAATCTCTTTCAGATACATTCTTACAGGATCCTCAATACTCACACCATCCGGAACAGACAAGTCAATGTGTTCCACGTCCACATCCTCATCCTCAACGACAAGCAGAACATCATCCGGCTCCTCATCATCAGCATCGTCAGTAATTGTTAGAACATCTACACTATTATCCTCAAGGAATTCAAAAATAGCAATCATTCTATCCGTTGTAAGCTCTATCTCCTTACAGTCATTAAAATGATTGATAATTTCTGTGTCCTCAATAACACTTTTCTTTTTCTTGGCGATTTCAAGAAGCTCCTTGAGCTTAACCTGAAACTTTTCCTCCAATTCCTGATCCTTTGTTACATTTTCATCCATTATTTTTCCATCCTTCCATAGTGTTTAATATTCTATCCACTTTTTAATGAAATATGCAGTTTCGAAAGCTTTGCCTTCATTGTAATTAATTCCTGAAACTTTGCCATATCATTTCCACATGTGCTTAATTCTCTGTCAATTCTGGAAATTTTTGTTTTTTTGACAACATCGTTGATTGCACGCTCCCTTTCCTCCGTGGTAGTGTCAAAAGCCAGCTCCGTCTGAAGCATGGATGCCACAAGCCGTTGCTTTTCTATGTCGTCAAATATATTTACAATAGCTGCCGGATTAACCTTCCCATCATTTTTGTACTGCTCAAACAGCACATGTGCCACAGCCCTGTAATCATCGCCTGTGAAGTCTTCCTCCGATATTATTTCCGAAAGGACTTCAAACAGGCTGGTATCATTAACCATCCATGTAAGAAGAAGCTTCTGAGGTTTATTATCCTCCGCTGTCTTCCCGCTTGCTTCCCTGACAGGCTCTTTGTCTCTGCCTGCCGTTTCTTTAATTCCAAGCGTTCCATATCTGGATACCATGCCCTTAAAACCATCCGCATCAAGGTTATATTTTTCTGCAACTGCCTCAATGTAGCTGTGCCTTGCAACAACCTCCTCTATTGCCGAAATACGTTTTGCGGCATCCTTCGTAAACTTTATCTTGTCTTCCGGATCCTTTAAGTTGTAGCTTTTTGCAATAGTATCCACTTCAAAAACTATGCCTGTTGTGGCATTTATAATACGTTCCTCATAAGCCTCTTTGCCCATGTTCTTGATAAATTCATCAGGGTCCTTGTAAGGTTCCATGTTAATAACCCTTGTTGTAAGTCCTACTTCCCTGAGAATTCCGATTGCTTTTAAAGTAGCATTTGTTCCTGCTCCGTCACTATCATAAGCAAGATACACTTCATCAGAATACCTTTTTATGATGTTGGCCTGTCCCATTGTAAATGCTGTTCCAAGCGAAGCAACCGCATTATCAAAGCCTGCCTGATGCATGGCTATAACATCCATATAGCCCTCACATATTATGATGCCCCGCCTTTTTGAGCGTCTTGCAACATTCATGGCAAACAGGTTTCTGCTCTTGTCAAATATTTCCGTTTCCTTCGTGTTAACATACTTTGGTTTCCCATCACCAAGTACTCTGCCACCAAAGGCAATAACCTTGCCATTTATATCAAGTATAGGAACCATAACCCTGTTCCAGAATTTATCATTTGCGCCTCTATCTTCATATATATCCACAAGTCCTGCATCAACCATCTGCTTGTCTGTATATCCCTTTTCCTTAAGATACCGGTATAGGTCATCGTTATAAATATCTGCATAACCCATAGCAAATGAATTGATTGTGTCATCCGTAAACCCTCTGCCATGCAGGTAATCCAATGCCTTTTTACCATGCTCTGTCTTAGTAAGAAGATAATGAAAATAGGCGGCGGCTCCTTTATTTAATTCCTTTAACTGTATTTTGTAATTTTCTTTTGCCCGCATCTCAGGAGTGCTCTCATTTTCGGGAAGTGTCATTCCACTTCTGTCTGCAAGCATTTTTATGGCTTCGGGAAAGCTGTAGTTTTCATATTCCATAATAAATGTGAATACATTGCCACCAACACCGCACCCGAAACAATGGTACATCTGCTTGTCCCGGCTCACGTGAAACGATGGTGTTTTTTCGTGGTGGAACGGACAGCATGCCGAATACGAATTTCCTTTTTTCTTGAGGCTGACATAACCGCCTATGACATCAATGATATCATTACGGCTTCGAACCTCCTCCACTATATCTTCCTGATAATACACGTTTTCCTCCTACCACGGCCGTGGTATAAATAAGCTTTTTGCCGTCTCAACGGCATAATTGTCAGTCATGCCCGCTATGTAATCACATATAACGATTTCCTTTTCCTCACCGTCATTAATATATTTAACATACTCCTCCGGTAACTTGGATATATCCTTTGAATATTCTGCAAACAGCATTTCAATAATCTGCTCTGCTTTGCCCTCCTCACTTTTTGCAACCGGATTTGTATATAAATCTGCAAACATAAATTTTCTGAGTTCCTTAAGTGCCTGCTCATACTCGTCAGGCATTACGATTGCATCGGTTTCAAGGCTACTTTGCACGATTGCATGTATAAGACTGTTTATTCTGTCCCTTGTACTATGTCCTAACACATCTGTACATTCCCTAGGTAGAGATTCTTCCTTTAGGATTCCCGCTCTTATTCCATCATCAATATCGTGATTAACGTATGCGATTTTATCCGACACTCTAACGATAGCGCCCTCAAGGGTGGCAGGCATACCTGATGTTTTGTGATTTAATATTCCATCCCTTACCTCCCATGTGAGGTTAAGTCCTCTGCCGTTTTTCTCAAGATGTTCCACAACCCTTACACTTTGTTCATTATGATAAAATGGCTTTTGACCACATCTTGATAATGCTCTTTCGCCTGCATGACCAAACGGGGTATGTCCTAAATCGTGTCCCAAAGCAATTGCTTCCGTTAAATCCTCATTTAATCTCAAAGCTCTTGCTATTGTTCTTGCAATCTGCGCCACTTCCAATGTGTGTGTAAGTCTTGTCCTGTAATGGTCACCTCCGGGTGCCAAAAAAACCTGTGTTTTATGCTTCATTCTGCGAAAGGACTTTGAATGAATAATACGGTCTCTGTCTCTTTGGTAATCTGTTCTTATATCACACTTTTCTTCCTCTGTCACTCTGCCCCTTGATTCATCACTAAAGGCCGCACATGGACGAAATATATCATGCTCTCTCTGTTCAAAATATTCTCTAAGTGCCAATCTGAGCTCCCCTTTCTATTACATAAAAAGCCAGCTAATGTTATTATTCTACATATTTATAAAAAATCCTTTTTATTTTTGCAAATAAAAAAGGCATCACCATGCCCAGAAAACATACCATAATATAAATTTCCGGGCGTAACAACACCTTTTTTATCCAAAGGACACATCTTGTTATAAAATGAAATCCTTTTATTTTGCAGCTTCAACATTTAACAATATATCCTTTAAAGAAAGGTCACTCCATACAGTTCCTTCCATGTCATTTTCAACATCTATCGCAATCGTTGAAAGCCATTGAGTTTTAAGTTTATCGTATTCCTCACTTAATGTTTCCTGAACCATCCCTGCTATATAGCTGGATTTTAGGCTTGTGTCGTCAGGAATAAGCATTGTGTATACTATATATCCAAGTGTATCCTCCATAGGCTCTGTACATTCATTTTCCTTCAAGGCAGACATAACATCATTCAACTCATCTGTATATGCTCCCTGATAACCGCTTCTCTCTCTGGAATAAGCTTCTATACCATATTCCTTTGCAACATCCTTGCAATCAGCTCCTGCATTTATTTTTTCCGATGCTTCTTTCGCCCTCTCAAGTACCTTGGCCTTTTCTTCATCAGATACATACACATAATTTCCCGAATCATCCGTTTTAGGTTCATCATTTTCCGTAACTTCCACAGTAGGAAAAACCATATAATAATACGTATGGAAAATAGTATCTTCGTACACTTTTACGACATCATCATTTATAGTCTGCCCCATATCATTCCTGATATCGTTTTCAAATTTAGCAACAATTGCCTGTTCTTTAAATACTTTTTCGATTATATCATCTGATATATCATATTTATCCAACACAGCTTGAGGTATTATAGCCTTGAAATTTGAAATGGACATCTTTACTACTTCCATATCTCTTTCATTAAGCTCTACCTCATTATGCATCGCAACATCATATATTATTTTTGATTCCCTTATCTGTGACAAAATATATGTTTTGTAGTTTTCCTCAATTTCATCACTCCACTGGGACGATGTAGCTCCCTGGGATATCATTGTCTGAAAAATATAAAGCATCATTTCATCCATATATATATCATAATCTCCAATTACCATGACCTTTGTTTTATTTGCATCTCCCGAACTGTGGGAATTTATCGGGTCATCATTTTTTTTGCCACAACTGATTAAACAAAAAGACATGGAAAATATAATTCCCAGCATAATAAATTTTTTTATCATATTATTTTTCTTCATTGTAACTTATTTCTTCCTTTCATAAGGCATTTTATGCAACGAAGTATATTTTATTGCAGTTGTTTCATGTAGTCAACCTTTTTCACATTTTTTTCATTATGAAACGTTTCAAATAAAAAACGGTGCCATATAGACACCGTTTTTATTTAATAGGAAACTTCGTTTCCTATCGGCACTGTCCTTACGGACCTTGCTAAATTGTATTATTCCTTTACACCGCCAAGTGCAACACCGGCAATGATATACTTTGAAAGTGCAAAGTATACAATAAGGATAGGTAATACTGTCATAGTAAGTCCAACATATACCATACCATAATCAGTTCTGATAACGTCAGATCTAAGTCCCTGTACGAACATTGGAAGTGTATACTTCTTAACAGATGAAATCATCATTGTAGGAGTATACAAGTTGTTCCAAGAAGCGATAAATGCAAATATCGCCTGAGTAGCCATAGCCGGTTTCATAAGAGGAAGTGCTATTCTGTTGAATGTAGCAAACTCTCCTGAACCATCTATTCTTGCTGCCTCTATAATTTCTACAGAGAGCGCTCCCTGCATGTACTGCTTCATAAAGTATACCGTTGTAGGAGCAGCCATTGCCGGAACAATAAGGCATAAATAATTGCCATAAAGTCCTATATCAGTCATGAACTTCATGAAACCGATGATAGAAACCTGTGCAGGAATCATCATAATTGCCATTATGAATGACCACGCAAAATTCTTTAATTTAAAGTTATATACTGTAAGACCGTATGCTGTCAATGTTGCAAAATAAACCTGTAATAAAGTTGCAGGAACAGCAATCATTACACTATGAAGCATTGCCTGCCACAAATTTGTACCTACACCTGCGGTTCTGTTTAACATACCCTTAAAGTTGCTGATAAGCTTTCCACCAGGTATAAGATGCAAACCTCTTGATACATCATCTGAAGGCAATGTAGCATTAACAATCATAGTATAAAATGGAAATATACTAACTACACAAAGAAGTATGCAAATAACTGTTCTAAATATTTTTTTAGCTCTAATCTTAGCTGCATATCCTTGATCTAATCCAACCTCTGGTACTTTAGCCATTATTCACACACCCCCCTTATCTAATAACTGCATGTTTCTGCTTTGGCTCTCTTTCCTTTGTCAAAGCGAAGAAAAGTAAACTGATTGCTAATGTACAAATAAAGAGGATAACCGATATAGCCGCTGCCTTACCATAGTCTGGATGCTGGGAGAATGCAACCTCCTTAATCATCATTGTTACAGTATGAGAAGCACGACCTGGCTGTCCAATACCATTATTAACATTGAACAGAGATGGTATATCATACATCTGAAGACCACCTATAGCTGATGTAACCAAAGTAAACTGGAGTATAGGCTTAAGCAATGGCAATGTAATCTTAAAGAACTGCTGACTTCCGTTAGCACCATCAACCATAGCTGCTTCATAAAGTGATGGATTGATACCAAGTATACCTGCGATAAGAACTATCATTGTATTACCATACCACATCCAGAACTGCATAAATGCAATAAGTCCAACTGTTGCATGTTTGTTCATCATGAAGAAATCATTCTGCTTTATAATTCCTAATTTTAAGCACATCTGCGTAACAGGACCTGATGTACCAAAAAGGTTGTAGAAAAGAATTGCTATTGATGAAGCAGTAATGATATTAGGCATGAACATCATAACCTTGAATGCTCCCTGTCCCTTAAGCTTAACTACTGTATCAGTAAACCAAGCAGATAAAAGCAGAGCTAACAGAATCTGTGGAATAAAGTTCAAAAACCACATAATTGCTGTATTCTTGATTGTATTCATTGGAATAGTGTTAAACCACTTGTAACCTCCGTTCAAGAAGTCCTGTTCCCTTAAAACTCCCAAGAAGTTGTCAAATCCAACAAACTTAGGGTCACCTGCCATAACTGACTTGTGTTCAACAAAACTCAGAAAGAAGGTGTAGAGAAGTGGGTAAAGCTGAAATATCAAGAATACCAAGAAGAATGGAGCTATGAATATGTATCCATATTTTCCATACTCAACTGTCTTTTTTTTCATATTTTCACGTCCCCAATTTTATTTTTTTGTATTTAACCTCACGTATCCACCGTCAGACATTTTATAAGAAGCACTTCCAAGAAACAATAAAATATGTATATAAGATATGTCACTCCTGAAATACATCTTATAAAATGTCCAACAGGATAGTCTTTTTAAAATTATGCACCGGATTTCTCCGGTGCATAACCTATGATTGCATAAACTATAGTGGTTTGTACTACTCTACTGTAATATCAGTAATTGTAGCAGAAACCTGAGCCTTAAGGTCAGCTACAGCTGCCTCAACTGATGCGATTTCGCCTGAGTTGTACTTACCAGAAACATCGCTCATGATGTTGTTAACCTGTGAGTCATATGAAGTAGCGATCTCAGCGCTTACCTTCTTAGCTGTTGCGTCATAAGCCGCAAGTGGGTTCTGTCCGCCAAGCTTGTCAAGTGCACCAACGCCATCATCCATAAGCTTCTTAACTGATGCCTGGTTGTTAGGGTAATCAGTATCCTTAGCGAAGAGGTCGTACATAGCCTCCTCATCACAGCAAAGTGTATAAATTACAAGTGCTGCAAGATCCTTGTTTGCACACTTATCAGTTACAGTAAGGTATGATCCACCCCAGTGATATCCAACAGGACCTGAAACTACGTGATACTTACCAAATACCTCAGTATCTTCGATAGTAAGTGACCATGGGATAAACCAAGTACATCCGAAGTAACCAAATGTAGTCTTGTTAGACATGTTAGCTGTCCAGTCAGTTGACCACTGTGCAGCATTCATAGTGTATCCCTCAGTGTAAAGAGTCTTTGAAAGCTCGAAGAACTCCTCTACTGCTGGGTCTACGTTAAGCTTTCCATCGATAACCCATGCAGACTTTCTCTGGTCAAGCATAGGATACTTAACTTCGTCAGCACCTGATACCATAGCGTATCCTTTTTCCTTCATCTTAGCTGCTACATCAAGGAATCCATCCCAGCTAGAGATCATTGACTGAACCTCATCAGGATCTGAAGTTCCAAGAACTTCCTCAGCTATATCAGTGTTGTATGCAAATACACCTGCTGGTGCCTGCCATGTCATAGCCATAAGCTTTCCATCAATTGTTGCATAATCAACAGTGTACTGATATGCATTTGAGTACATATCAAGTGTAAGACCAAGGTCAGTTACAGGTACTGCATACTCCTTCTCCATGAAAGAAAGTGCTACAGAGTCATCTGCTGCTACGATTCCAGGAACGGCATCGCCACCCTCATCGTAAGCTGCCTTAATCTTAGCTGGATACTCATCAGTAGTACCCTCAATGTTAAGGTTGTTGTAAACAACAAGGCTCTCAACCTCTGGATATCTGCTTCTGAAGTGAGTATCAATTCTGTTTCCTAACTCATCATTCCATGAGTAAACATTAATCTTCTCACCACTTGCAAGTGCGCCTTCAACCCAAGCGTCAACGCCTGAAGTCTCGCCACCTGGATTTTCCTCTGAAGCATCTGGAGCTGCTGGTTCAGCCTCGCTTGATGTACTAGGTGCCTCAGTATCTGTACTATCCTTCTCCTTCTTGTCACCACAAGCTACAAGAGAAAGTCCCATAGCAAGTGCTAAAGAAAGAGCCATCGCTTTTTTGATTTTTTTCACAAAAAAACCCTCCTTTTATAATATGTGTGTTTGTTCCATGCGCTTCCACTTCCCCAGACATCTGACCTATACCAAAAAGCTCCATCAAGCAAAAACTTTTCCTGTAAAGGGCTTCAATCTGCTTCTATGTACCCACGTCGGAACTATTTCTTTGAACCTATATTATTTCAGTCTATGACTGTTGGTTCCGTAAGTGTAGCCTTGACTGCATTGTCAAAACTAAGGTCATTATAGGACATATTAAACAATTTTGCAAGCATTTTTTTTTATTTTCATTGTGCAATTGTACACTTTTCACATTTTTATATGTTCTGTAACTATTTTGTAACTATTTCTTAATTATAAAATCATTTATTTTTTCGGCAATTGTTTTCGGAGAATAGGTATATATTCTGGAATATCCACTTATTTCCTCAATAATCACATTTTGACAATTTTCAAAATAATTTCTGAATACCTGATTATATGCTGAAACATAATCTGTTTCGCTATCCTTTACCATTGCATCATTATATGATTTAAGTATAGCCTCATCTGTGCTTAAGTACGGTTCAAGCATAGGATTTGAATACAAAAGATACATATCCGTATCAGGAATACCCATAGCAGTAACCTTTGCCGCATTATCAATCATTTTAAGCTGTTCATTATATATGTCTTCCGTATAGTTTCCCCTTCCTATAAGTGCATTTCGTGTATTCATCTGCCTTTCATCATAAACTCCGTATTTATTCGTTGGAAATACACTCTTTACAAGTCTATGTCCACCTATGGCACAGAATTTCACATAAAGGTAATCAAAAAATCCACAATACTCGTCTGCAGTCGTGTTTGCAAACTGTTCCGGATATATCATGTCTATTCCTATTATTGAATCAACCTCATCCGGATATGTCTTTGCCCAATAGAATGCCTCCACTCCTGAGGTTCCAATGGCAACAAGTACATATGGGCCCTCGACACCTGCATTTTTCAGGGCCTTTCTTGTCTCCTCAAGCTGATTTTCTATACTTCTTTCAGTATTTGATGCCTCACTAAATCCGTATCCACTTCGATCAACATATGCATATTTACAATTTTTAAGTTCGCTCATCAAAGGCTGAAGTGCTATACTGTCATCCACAACACAAACACTATGCAAAAAAACTAACGTTGCTTCCCCATTTTCATCTCCTCCTGTCATAACATGCAGTTTATGACCATCTGTCTCAATCATGGTTCCCGGAGCATTCAGGTGATTCTTCTCTTTTTTTAACTTGTTTTTATGATTTATGGCTATTGCTGCAAACAATATTATATTAACAAGTGCCGTTATCAGCATAAAAACAATAAATATTTTGAAAAAAGTATGAAGAAAACGTTTTGTCTTTGATTTCATTATTAAATACCATCCTTAAATCTTTTCAGTCATCAAAACACGTTTATAATAATAGTTGAGATTTTCCGAGTTGTAAACCTATTTTTCAAAAAAACGCTTTAATTCACACTTTTTTCATTTCCGATTTAAAAATGTGTGGTATACTATGCCCTGAGGTATGACCTGAGGGCTCAGCTTACTTTATACAATTCCAACTATACAAAATGTCAAGGAGAATTATTATGTCTGAAAATGAAACGAAGATTCCAGATGCGGATTCTGTAAAGAAGGAAGATATTAACCCTGACCAGGAAACATCCATACCGGCACAACCGAAAACGGTTGCCGGACAAATTACAGCATCTACAGAGGATAATTCTGAGAAAACAACAGAGGATAATCTCGAACTCAGAATGATGACACGCAAAGACAGAATGGTCGCCAAAAGAGAACGCTACAGAAAAAATGTAGAAGGCATGTCAAAAAAGGAGCAGTGTAAATATTTCCTTTACTATTATAAATTTACCATATTGGGGATAATTCTTTTTTTTGCACTTGCAATTTATATTCCTGTTACTATTTATAAAAACACACGTCCTGTTGCACTGTCATACGCAGTCTTAAATACAGGAGAAAACAAAATCAACACATCATTCGAGGAGGAATACTGCCGTCGTTATAATTGCAGGAAAGGTTATCAGCTTTTATCAAATCATTCTGTTTCACTTAGCCTTGATGGTTACGAGACAGAAGGTGGGAATGCTTACAGCTCCGATTATATGCAGTTTCCCACGCTTTGCTATGATAATTACTATGACATAATAATATCCGATAAGGCAGGAATCGAATATTGTGGCAGTGCAGGTATGGTAAGACCTGTTGATAGCAGTTTGTCTACTGAACTTTTGACAACACTTCAAAATGATTATGGTTGCAGCCTGCTAAAAGTTAACGACGAAAACGACAATCTGGTTGCTTTTGCGATAGATATAAGCGACACAGATTTTGCAAAAAATCTCAACACTGGGTATAGTGATGTATTCCTCGGTGTTGCCGGAACCTCCGACAGAAACAAATCCAATGCAGAAAAAATGCTCAAGTTTATATTTTCCATAAATTAAAAAACAGCTGCCGTATTAAGAGTGTACAATTCACATGACACGTTCTTAGTACGGCAGCCATTTTTTTATCTTGGCAATTCTGTAAAACCAACTTTTTTCATTACCTTGCGAAGAGTTTTGTTCGCATAATAGGATGCCTGTTCAGCATTTTCCTTTATTATTTTATCGATATATCCCTTATCCTTTGACAGTACATCAAACCGTTCCTGCAAAGGTGCAAGTTCAGCCACAACAGCTTCACCAACCATCTCCTTAAGCTGACCATAGCCCATGCCCTCAGAGTCTTTAAGTGCTTCCTCAACGGTTTTTGATGTCACCGCACAATAAATATCTATAAGATTTTTTATGCCCGGCTTATCATCATTATATGCAATAAATCCATCAGAATCTGTAACTGCTTTCTTGAATTTTCTCATTATCGTATCCTTGTCATCCAAGAGAGAAATTGTAGCATTCGGATTTTCATCTGATTTTGACATCTTCTTTGATGGATCCTGAAGACTCATTATTTTTGCCCCACTCTTTCCAATATAAGCCTCAGGTATTGTAAACACATCACCATATATTCCGTTAAAGCGACTTGCTATATCCCTTGTTATTTCAAGGTGTTGCATCTGATCCTTTCCCACCGGAACATAATCCGCCTGATAAAGGAGAATATCCGCCGCCATAAGCACAGGATATGTAAAAAGTCCTGTATTTATGTTGTCAGCATGCTTTGCCGCCTTATCCTTAAATTGAGTCATTCTGTTCATTTCACCCATATATGTGTAACAGTTAAGTATCCACGCAAGCTGTGGATGCGCCGGAACATGTGACTGAAAGAATATACAGTTTTTTTCCGGATCAAGTCCCGCCGCAATATAAAGAAGTAATAATGTCCTTGCACTTTTTCTTAAATTTGCAGGTTCCTGCCTTACGGTTATAGAATGTAAATCCATAATCCCATAAAAGCATTTTATATCTTCTTCCTCGTTGAGGTTCACCCAGTTTTTCAAGGCTCCCAAATAATTTCCAAGTGTTATTATTCCTGTGGACTGCATGCCGGACAGCATCGTTTTCTTCCCGTCTATCATATTTACCTCCTTGAATTATGTCAACTAATTTTCGTCGTCATTTACCATGTTCATAATCTGACGTTTTCTTGCCAATTCATCACTCGCAAGATATTCGTCATAGGTAGTCTGCTTATCTATAAGACCGGTATTGGTAAGCTCCATAATTCTGTTTGCTGTTGTCTGTACAAACTGATGATCCTGGGAAGCAAACAAAACCACACCCGAAAACTTCATAAGTCCGTTATTAAGCGCAGTGATTGATTCCATATCCAGATGGTTTGTAGGTTCATCTAAAATAAGAACATTTGAGCCCATAATCATCAGCTTTGACAGGAGGCATCTTACCTTTTCTCCTCCTGAAAGCACCTTTACCTTCTTAACTCCATCCTCACCGGCAAAAAGCATACGCCCAAGGAAGCCTCTTACATATGTTGCATCCTTGTCATCCGAATACTGTGCCAGCCAGTCAGCTATAACTAAATCGTTATCAAATTCCTTTGTGTTATCCTTAGGGAAGTAGCCCTGTGATGTTGTAACTCCCCACTTATAGGAACCACTGTCCGGTTCCTCCTCACCTGCCAGTATCTTAAACAAGGTTGTTGTTGCTATCGTATTTGGTCCCACAAAAGCCACCTTATCATCATGTCCTATTGTAAAGGAAATGTTATCTAACACCTTAACACCATCAACTGTCTTTGATATGTTTGACACTGTCAGCACTTCATTTCCTATCTCTCTCTTTGGTCTGAAATCAATGTATGGATATTTTCTGCTGGACGGTTTTATTTCATCAAGTTCAATCTTCTCCAAGGCTCTCTTACGTGATGTCGCCTGCTTGGACTTAGAAGCATTTGCGGAGAACCGTTGAATAAATTCCTGAAGTTCTTTAATCTTCTCCTCTTTTTTCTTGTTTGCTTCCTTCATCTGCTTAATCATCAGCTGGCTTGACTCATACCAGAAATCATAGTTTCCTGCATAAAGCTGTATTTTAGCATAATCTATATCCGCAATATGTGTGCACACTTTGTTAAGGAAGTATCTGTCATGGGACACTACTATAACTGTGTTATCAAAATTAATAAGGAACTCCTCCAGCCATGCAATCGCATCAAGATCAAGATGGTTTGTCGGCTCATCCAGAAGCAGAACATCGGGATTTCCAAAAAGTGCCTGTGCCAGAAGAACCTTAACCTTTTGATTTCCATCAAGCTCACTCATCTTTTTATAATGTATATCCGTCTCTATTCCAAGCCCGTTTAAAAGTGTTGCCGCATCAGCCTCTGCATTCCAGCCATCCATATCAGCAAACTCAGCTTCCAGCTCAGAAGCTCTTACTCCGTCCTCATCAGAAAAGTCTTCCTTTGCATATATTGCATCCTTTTCTTTCATTATTTCATAAAGTCGTTTATTTCCCATAATAACAGTGTCCATGACCATATACTCATCGTACTTGTAATGATCCTGCTGCAACACTGAAAGTCTCTCACCGGAATTCATAATGACCTCACCATTTGTAGGTTCCAGTGCTCCTGATAATATTTTTAAAAATGTGGACTTACCAGCACCATTTGCCCCAATTAAACCATAGCAGTTTCCCTCTGTAAATTTGATATTAACATCCTCAAACAAAGCCTTTTTGCCAAGTCTTAAGGTTACATTATTTGCACTAATCATAATTTTTCCCTTTCCTTATTACGTTTCACAAACTATTCTTGAGTATAACAACAGCCCTTTTTGGTGTCAAGGCTTTCCTTATTTAAATGGAAGATGCTTATAATTCACTATATGAAAACACGCTTTCGCTTGATTCAGACGTAACGGTACTAAGAACTGCACATTTAGGATAGCCCCCTATACACAGCATAAGAAAACCGTTTGAAGACGTTGGTACTTAGGTGCTGTATTTTAGCACCTTATGTACCATTACGTCTGAGACGAGCGGGAGCGTGTTTTCTCATGCTGTGTATAGGGGGCTATCCTAAATGTGCAGTTCAAGTACCGACGTCTTCAAACGGTTTTCTTATAGTGAATTATAAGCATCTTCCAATTAAAAAAGGTACCGCTTTCTAAAAGCGGCACCTGCCTGTCTCGTTCTATTAGAGCTTTTCCACTATCGGATCATAAAGGTCAAGCCTGCAATGCTCATCGTCAGCAAAATGTCTGCAATTCAGACAGCTTTTTGTATCACCTGCCACATTGCAAAAGCAGTCCTTTCTTTCTTTTTTGTCATAAGCATGACATCTTTCAGCAACCTCTGCATATACCTCTGTTGAACTACGCATACAAATCCCCCTTCCTGATTACACCGACTCTTATACGGTATTTCAGTCTCCGGAATATAAAACAAAGTTTTCTATTACATGACATATTCCTGAATACGAATTTAGTATGCGATTTTTTTATTGTTTTATTCACGCTGCCATATCGGAAACAACAGCTTCATTTCTTATAGAAACAATAGAAAGCAGTGATGCCATTACGCTTATACATGACAGCACAGCATATTTACAGTCATCGTCCACGTTACCGGATAAATTCATATACTGTTCATGTTTTTCCCGAATAAATCGTTCTATCTCTGCGACACCAGGTAACACGCATTTTGTTTCCATACATTCTGCAACATTCAACTCGTCAATATATCTATACATACGATGCTTTAATTTTTCTTCATAAATACAATGTTCTTTCAAGCTTCCTGTATAATGTGTATTGTGGGGAAAGGTAAAATAATCTGCAATATAATGAAGCACGACTCCCATTCTCCATGTTGAAAGAGAATTCATATCTTTCTCCGGATTAAATTTGTTTATGAATTTGTTCATACGTTTCATAAGTATTTCAAATGTATCGTCAATACAATGTCTTTTTGTAATGAACGACGGAATACAATCCGGCCATATGCTTCCTACATAAAATGCAAATCTATGGTTAATCCTGTCACCTATATCAAGTCCGTTTATAACGCCTTTTGCAACTGAAATATGTGATTTTTTTCTCATTTTTTGGATTTTCCCCTTTCAGCACTTATCAAGCACAATCATTATTGTAGGATTGATATACAAAATAGTCAATGGTTAATTTTTTCATTTTTTTACAATATTTTCTATACTGTAACCTTATTTCCCGTGTACAGCTGATAATATCTTCCCTGCTTTTCTATAAGTTCTTCATGTGGTCCACGCTCAATTACCCTGCCTTTTTCAAGCACGATTATACAGTCACTGTTTCTTACTGTTGAAAGCCTGTGCGCTATAATGAAGGTTGTTCTTCCCTTCATCAGCATATCCATGCCCTCCTGCACAATTTTTTCAGTTCGCGTATCAATTGAGCTTGTTGCCTCATCCAGTATAAGCACAGGAGGGTCAGCTATTGCAGCCCTTGCTATGGCAAGAAGCTGTCGTTGTCCCTGACTTAAATTTGCTCCGTCACCTGTAAGCATTGTATTGTACCCATCCGGAAGTCTCCTGATAAATCCATCCGCATTAGCAAGCTTTGCTGCCTTAATTACCTCATCATCCGTAGCATCAAGCCTTCCATATCTTATGTTCTCCATAACCGTTTCCGTAAACAAATGTGTATCCTGAAGAACCATTCCCAGTGAACGTCTCAAATCATCTTTCTTTATCTTGTTTATATTGATACCGTCGTATCTTATTTTGCCATCCTGAATATCATAAAATCTGTTTATAAGGTTTGTTATTGTAGTTTTTCCTGCGCCGGTAGAACCTACAAAGGCTATCTTTTGTCCCGGTGTGGCAAATAAATCTACATTGTAAAGAACCTGCTTATCATCGTTGTAACCAAAATCCACATCATCAAATACAACATCACCCGTAAGCTTTACATATGTTACAGAACCATCTGCCTGATGCGTATGCTTCCATGCCCAAATGCCGGTTCTCTCCTTGCTCTCAGTTAATACTCCATTTTCTTCCTTTGCATTTACAAGTGTGACATAGCCCTCATCTGTCTCCGGTTTTTCATCAAGGGTATTAAATATTCTCTCCGCTCCTGCAAGTGCCATGATTACGGAATTAAGCTGCTGGCTGACCTGATTAATCGGCATGCTGAAATTTTTGTTAAAGGTGAGAAAGCTTGCAAGTCCTCCCAGTGTAAGTCCTCCGACACCATTTATTGCAAGTGCTCCCCCAACAATTGCACATACTACATAGCTTATATTTCCAAGCTGTGCATTGATAGGTCCAAGTAGATTGGCATACTTATTTGCATTATTTGCGCTGTCAAATAACTGCTCATTTAATGCGTTAAAGCCTTCCTTACTTTCCTCCTCATGGCAGAATACCTTTATAACCTTCTGACCTTCCATCATTTCTTCAATATATCCGTTAAGTGCACCAATATCTCTTTGCTGTGCAGCAAAGTAGCGTCCACTGTTTCCTGCAACACTTGCCGTCACCCTAAGCATAATAAATACCATGACCAGAGTGAGCAGTGTTAAAGGTACGTTTAATATAAACATACTAATCAAAACTGAAATAATAGTTATTGCACTTGATATCGTATGCGGTATACTCTGACTTATCATTTGCCTCAGCGTATCCACATCGTTTGTGTACAGTGACATAATATCACCATGTGCATGCGTGTCAAAATATTTTATCGGCAGACTTTCCATGTGATTGAAAAGGTCTATTCTTATGCTTTTCAGCGTTCCCTGTGCCACATACATAAGCAGTCTCGCCTGTATAAATGCAGCAAGAATACCTGCCAGATAGAAAACAGCCACTCTTGTTATCGCCTTCAAAAGCTGTGAATAATCCGGATTCCCCGACCCTATAAGCGGCTGAATATAATCATCAATGAGTGTTTTCATAAACAGGGTTCCCTGAACGTTGGCAAGTGCTGACACAATAATACATATGACAACTAAAATACAGTGAACCTTATATTTTTTTCCTACATAGCCCATAATCTTGGCAAAAAGCTTACCAGGATTTTCTACTTTTTTTCCACCTCTCATGCCACGTCTCATCGGCCCTCTTGGTCCTTGCTGTGCCATTACTCATCACCTCCCTCATCAAAGTCTCCGCTTCCGCCTGTCTGTGACTCGTAAACATCCCTGTAAATTTCATTTGATGCAAGGAGCTCCTCATGGGTTCCTATCCCATTTATACGTCCATCATCCATAACAACGATTCTGTCTGCATGACTGACGCTGTTTATTCTCTGTGCGATTATAATCTTTGTTGTATCAGGAATTTCCTCCGCAAATGCTTTTCTTATTTTTGCATCTGTGGCTGTGTCAACTGCACTTGTGCTATCATCAAGTATAAGTATCTTTGGTTTCTTTAAAAGTGCCCTTGCAATACAAAGCCTCTGTCTCTGTCCTCCCGAAACATTGGTTCCACCCTGCTCAATACGGGTATTATACCCCTCCGGGAATGCACTTATAAACTCATCCGCACACGCAAGTCTACATGCTCTTACACATTCTTCATCAGTAGCATTCTTGTCACCCCATCTTAAATTTTCATAAATCGTACCGCTGAAAAGTACATTTTTCTGCAGAACGACCGAAACCTCATTTCGAAGCAACTCCATATCATATTGTTTAACGTCCACACCACCTACAAGCAGTCTTCCCTTTGTCACGTCATAAAGCCTGCTTATAAGATTGACAAGACTGGATTTCGAGCTTCCCGTTCCTCCTATGATACCGATTGTCTCCCCTGCTTTAATATGAAGATCTATATCCGCCAGAACATAGCTGTCCTCATCGGTGGATTCTCCTTTTGCATATTTAAAATACACATGACAGAAATCTACACTTCCATCCGCTATTACCGTAAGCGCATTTTTAGGATTCACAATATCAGCCTTTTCTTCAATAACCTCTGCAATACGTCTTGCACTTGCCACACTCATTGACATCATTACAAATACCATGGAAAGCATCATAAGGCTCATAAGTATGTTCATGCAATATGTGAGCAGGCTCATAAGCTGTCCCGTTGTCAATGTGTCCACCACTATCATGTGTGCACCAATCCAGCTTATTCCTATAATACATGTATATACCGTAAACATCATGAGTGGAGAATTAAAGGATAGAACCTTCTCCGCTTTCAGAAACATGCTGTAAACCATATCACCTGCATTTGTAAATTTTTTCTTTTCAAAATCCTCCCTGACAAATGCCTTTACAACTCTGATTGCAGATACATTTTCCTGAACACTGGCATTTAAATCATCGTATTTCTTAAATACCTGTGTGAAATATTTCATCGCAAATTTTATAATAACCATAAGTATAATGCCGAGCACCAACACTGCTACAAGATATATACTTGCAAGTCTTGGACTTATAACAAATGCCATAACCATTGCAAATATCATACTTGCAGGTGCCCTCATGCACATTCTCAGTAACATCTGATACGCCATCTGAAGATTGTTTACATCCGTTGTCAGCCTTGTAACAAGTCCCGCTGTTGAAAATTTATCTATGTTAGAAAATGAAAAAGTCTGTATATTGTTGTACATAGCACTTCTCAAATTCTTTGCAAAACCTGTTGACGCTTTCGAGCCAAACACACCTCCAAGAATGCCTGTAGTCAATCCTCCTGCCGCAAGAAGCACCATAAATCCTCCCATAAGTACTATATGCTCCATGTCACCCTCGTTAACTCCATCATCAACTAAAGACTGAAGCAAAAATGGTATCAGAGTTTCAAAAATAACCTCAAATATCATACAAACAGGAGTCAGTATTGATGCAGTCTTATATTCCTTCACCTGTGCTGCCAATGTTTTTAACATATTACAATTTCCCCTTCTTATTTTTCTGATGTCCTAGGAACAAAAACTCTTGAAACAGTCTGCTTGTTCTCCTCATTTGCACTATTCATCGCTCTTTTACAGAAATATGCCTGTGCCTCAAGCTTATCTCTTCCTCTCAGATCCTGCTTTTCATATGAGCCATCCGGCATAAGTATATATGCCTTTAATGTATCTGCAAGCTGTATATTTAAGATTTCGATTACATCCTTCTTTAAATCCTCATCCTCTACAGGGAATGTAATCTCAACTCTCTTATCAAGATTTCTTGGCATCCAGTCGGCACTTCCCATATAAACATCCTCAAATCCGCTGTTATAAAAATAAAATATTCTTGAATGCTCAAGGAAATTACCAACTATAGACCTTACTGTTATGTTTTCACTAAGCTGGTGAATACCTGTTTTCAAACAACAGATTCCTCTTATTATAAGGTCAATCTTTACACCGGCATTTGATGCCTCGTAAAGTGCACTTATTATAACAGGGTCACAAAGTGAATTCATTTTTGCTATAATTCGTGCTTCCTTGCCCATTCTTGCATTTTCCATTTCACGCCTTATCAGACTTACAAACTTATTTTTCATCCATATAGGCGCAACGAAAAGTTTGTTCCACGCAGGAGGTTCAGAGTAACCTGACAGCATATTAAATACAGCAGTTGCATCCTCACCAATTGAGTCTGATGCGGTGAGCATACCCATGTCAGTATACAGCTTTGCCGTTATATCGTTATAGTTACCTGTTCCAAGGTGAACATACCTCTTTATACCCTCCTCCTCACGTCTTACGACGAGAGCTATCTTTGAGTGTGTTTTTAGTCCTACCAATCCGTAAATAACATGGCAGCCTGCCTTCTCAAGTTTTTTTGCCCAGTTGATATTGTTTTCCTCATCAAATCTGGCTTTCAACTCTACAAGAACGGTTACCTGCTTTCCATTTTCAGCAGCCAGTGCAAGGGCAGCCACGATAGGTGAATTTCCACTTACACGGTAAAGCGTCTGCTTAATTGCAAGTACATTCGGGTCAACTGCTGCCTGTTTAATAAACTGAATAACAGGTGTGAATTCGTCATATGGATGGTGCAGAAGAATATCCTTCCTTTTTATTTGGTCAAATATATTTTCAGTATTATTGATTGCTTTTACAGGCTGAGGTACATACTTCTTATTACATAAATGTGAAAATCCATCCAGATTACTTACCTTCATAAGGAATGTAAGGTCTAACGGACCATTTATGGAATACACGGCTTCACTTGAAACCTGAAGTTGCTTTTTAAGTTCTTTCAAAAGACGTTTGTCCATATCTGTCTCAACTTCAAGCTTAATTACTTCTCCCCATGCCCTTTTCTTTATCTGCCTTTCAATCTCCTTGAGCAGATCGGCTGCATCATCCTCATCTATTGTAAGGTCCGCATTTCTCATAATACGATACGGATGGGCACATACTATCTCGTAGTTAAGAAACAGCTTTCCGAGATTTTTCTCAATAATTTCCTCAAGAAGAATAATCTCACGTGCTTCTCCCTCTGCCGGAAGCTCCACTATTCTCGGCAGAACGGACGGTACCTGAACAGTCGCTATATCTATTACATCCTTTTTCTTATCACGGATAAGAGCTCCTATGTTCAGTGTCTTATTGCTTATAAGCGGAAATGGTCTTGACGAATCAACAGCCATAGGTGTAAGCACAGGATATACATCCTTATGAAAATACTTGTCAACATACTTTTCCTGCTTCTCTGTCAAATCCTCATAATGCTTTACAAGCTTCAGTCCCTTATCCTCCATTGCAGGTAAAAGCGAACGATTCAGTGTCATATACTGTGATGTCATCATATTTTTCGTTTCCGGAATAATTTTCTGCAGCTGCTCCTCCGGTGTAAGTCCGGCTATATCTTTCTTTTTAACCCCTGCATGTACAAGATCAATCAGTGATGCTACTCTTATCATAAAAAACTCATCTAAATTAGATGCTGTTATGCTAAGAAACTTAAGTCTCTCAAAAAGCGGAAGCGTTTTGTCCTTTGCCTCCCCAAGTATTCTGTAGTTAAACTGAAGCCAGCTAAGCTCCCTATTTGAATAATTATCATATTTTTCAAGTTGTTTCCTATCCATGCTACACACTCCTTTTTAATCTGAGCACCGGCCTTATCCCATATACCGTTTCAAAGAAATCGGCCTTTTCAAGAAAAAGCCCCGACTCAAGAGAAATATCCTCATATGTCTTTGCCGATATAACCACCTGTTCATCCTTAACTGTTACCGACACATCCTCCAGTTTTTGCTTATGGCTCTTATCCATAACATTGGCAATCCTGATAATGGCGGCCAGTTTTGCTATAACCATATAATCGCAATCGCCCAGTTCCGTATCCATTTTGTCCCTTGCCGGCAGATCAAGTATATTGTATTTAACTATGTTTGCAACCTCCATACGCTCCTTGTGGGAAAGTCCGATTATTTCCGCATTTGCTACTATATAATAGGAGTTTCTTGCACCATCATGCATGTTAATATAATTTCCACACTCATGTAAAATGGCGGCTATCTGCAGTTGAAGGCGTTCCCTTTTTCCCATTCCGTATGCTTTCTTCACACTGTCAAATATTTTTAAGGCATACTCTGATACTCTCTCCGCGTGACTTCTGCTGCATCTGTATCTTTTTGCAAGGTAATATGCGGATGCAATTATATCCTCATCAAAATTATGATTAAATACAATTTTGGCTCCCTCATCCATATACGATGCTGCAATTCCTTCACAAAAATCCACATTCGGAACATACATTTCTTCAGCCTTGCAGTTATTCAGGAAAGACTGATAAATAATTATATTCGGAAGCATAAGCGTAGCTCTTTCATAAGGGATACCATATTTTTCTGACAATTCCTGCGGTGTCATACTTATTATTCTCTGATACATTGCATGAAACTGTGCCCGATTTACTTTTTCGCTTATATCCAGCTCAGGTGCTATTTTTTTCAGGGCATTTACAACCTCTCCAACCGCTATAATATTTTTAATTTCCTTGTCATTAAGATATATGTTTCTGAATGCTACGATATCGCTCTCAACATATTCCTCCAAAAGCCTGTCAAGGTGTCCGCTTCTTGTACCTATAATAGAAAGATAATCCCTGATTCGAACCGCTCCTATAGGAATATTTTCTGTTACAACAAGACTGTTTTTGTCAAACAGGGAAATTTGTACACTACCTGCTCCAATATCAACAAATGCAGTATTTTTGCTGACAACATCATGGAAATTATCATACTTTGCGACAAGACCTTTGAAATTTGTGTATCTCTGCTCCGAATTGCTTAATACTTTAACATCAAAACCTGTTCTTCTTTTAATTGTATCCAGTACAATGTCCTGATTTTCACATTCACGCACGGCACTTGTAGCATATGCCCTGTAATCTGACACCTGATACTCCTTCATTTTACTTTTAAAGCTTAATAAAATATCACATATCTGACGTATGGATTCCGTTGTAAGAACTCCCTTGCTGTAAGTATCCTTGGCAAGCTCAATAATATTATTTACACCATCAAGCTGCTTGAAGTTCTTTTTCCCACTAATCTCATAAATTTTCATTGCAACTTCACTTGACCCCACATATATGGCTGCAAATGTTTTGTACGACATATCTACACCCCCTATTTGTTAGTCGCTTTTTCATTTAGAAGTAATATATCTAAAAGCTCGATTATTGTCTTGTTATAGCCCGGATGATATGCAAATGGTGCTATCTCACAAAGAGGCTCCAGCACAAACCGGCGCTTTGCCATTTCTGCATGAGGAATTTTTAAGTTTTCTTCCATTATTATCTCCCTGTCATATAAGAGTATATCGATATCCAGCGTTCTTGGTCCCCAGCGAATAAGCCTTTTTCTTCCAGCACCCTGCTCAATATCGTTAATAATTGCCAGAAGCTCCTGGGGTGAATACAGTGTTTCTATCTCCAGACAGCCATTCAAAAAGTCATCCTGCTCAACATCTCCGTATGGTTTCGTAACGATATATGTTGATACCTTGTTTACCTTTATGTACTCATCCTTGTTTAACTGGTCCACTGCATAATCAAGGTAGCCTTCCTTGTCACCGAGATTTGATCCTAGCCCTAGATATACAGTATGCCTGCCTCTTGTAATATCCACATAAACCGTGTCAAAGGTCATATCAATAGGTGCCGCAGGCTTACTAAGAACAACACGAACCATGCCAACCTTGTCATATTCAAGTAAAATGGTACCTGCTATGTTTTCAGCAGCCGCCTCTATCAAATCATACTTTTCATCTGTCATAACTTTTTCAATCGTATCACATACCATTGCATAATTCACTGTCTCAGACAGGTTATCCTCTGTTCCTGCCGTATGCAGGTCCAAAAACATTTCAACAGTAACAATAAAAGTCTGCCCCTGTTTTTTTTCCTCCGGCAAAACACCATGATATGCAAATATTTCCAAATCCTTTATGACAATCTTGTCCATATATACCCTTTCTTTAAACAACCTTTGATTTCATTATAGCATCCGCCATTTTAAGTGCTCTGTAATTTTCCCTGACATCATGTACCCTGAAAAAAGAGCAACCGGAAAGAAGTCCTATGACAGAGGTTGCGATTGTTCCCTCCAGCCTTTCATCCACAGGCAGATCAAGTGTGTTTCCAATCATTGATTTTCTTGACGTTCCAAGCAAAACAGGATATCCGATATCAACAATCGGCTTCAGATTATTCATTATTGCAAGATTTTGCTCCGTATCCTTTGCGAAGCCCACTCCCGGATCTATCATCAGCTTATCACCACTCACCCCTGCCGACAAAGCTATCTCTATACTTTCCTGCAAATCCGACACAACATCCCGAAGAAAATCACCATACACCGTCTCATGTCTGTTATGCATAAGACAGCACGCCACCCCGAAATGTGCAATTGTCTCCGCCATTTTATCGTTCCATTTAAGTCCCCATATATCATTTATCATATCGGCTCCCGCCAGAATTCCTGCCTGGGCAACCTTCGCCTTATAAGTATCAAGAGAAACCGGTATGTTGAAGTTTTCCTTAATAGCTTCTATTATAAAACAAGTCCGTTCGATTTCCTCCTGCTCTGATATTTTAACATGCCCCGGTCTTGTTGATTCACCGCCAACATCAATGATATCAGCTCCCCCCGCAATCATCTCCCTGGTTCTTTCAAGTGCCCTGTCGATATTATTGTAATTGCCTCCGTCAGAAAATGAATCGGGAGTTACGTTTAAAATCCCCATTATATAAGGACGTCTTCCTATTTCGAAGTCTATGTTGCCAATCTGCATTTATGTCACCTCTCAAAATGTCAATATATTATGAATTTATTTTTCATATCATCATCCCAGTAGCAATCCTTATAAGCCTTACATTCAAAGCAACGTCTTGAAAGCTTGTCAGCCCTGTATAACAATCCTGCAAGTCCTGCTTCCGGATGCTCTTTTTTGTGGCAGGCGATAGCGGAGCATATATCTTGTATATCCACTTCCGAAAATCCTGCATCAGCCAGTATCCCTCCTGCTATATCCGCTCCTGCTTTATGATGTGGGCTTCCATCCTTATATTCTACAGCACGTCCAATATCATGTAAAAGGGCCATTGCGTAAATAAGCTCCTTATCTGTCCCCATATTATTTTCAAGGCTGATAATATAAGCAATTCTCGCCACGTCCAGACTGTGTTCCATCCCATGCAGGCAAAAGCTTCTGTCTGCCTCCATTCCCTCTATATAGTTTATATAATATTTGAATTTTTCATTATCTAATATCTTGTTTATTTTATCCATTTTTTTATCCTGTTTATGCCAATTCCTTCATGTAATCACCTATAAAAGAAAGAGAGCCACATACGACAATCACATCCTCGGGTTGGGCAATATCAAGTGCATAACTCATTGCCGGGTCCGTACCGTTCACAGCTATTGTATCCACGCCCTGATTGGCAATAAGCTTTGCGAGCACTGTATTTTCAAGTCCTCTGTCATTTGTGGGAGTAATCACGATTGCACATTTCATCGTGTCTGACAATATATCCACAAGTTTTTGATACTCCTTGTCCCTTAATACTCCTATTATATATATAAATTTCTTATTTGTAAAATACTTATGCAGGGATTTTTTCAGAGAAATCCAAGCCTGTTCATTATGGGCACCATCCACTAAAATATAAGGGGATTTTCTCACTAATGTAAGTCTGCCCAGCCACCTTGTCTGCATGATTGCCCTTTTTACATTCTCTATGTTTACACCCTCAATATGATTTGCTGCTTCAATAGCGGTTGCTGCATTTACTATCTGGTACTCGCCCAATGCAGAAATGAAATACTCTTCACCTTTATACTGAAATCTTGTTCCGGATATGTTCATTTCCAAAACATTTATATCATCCTCCACAACCGGAAATAGGGAAGTTCCTTTCTTGTCACATACATCCTGAATTACATCAAGTGCCTCTTTGCTTTGAGGTGCCGTTATACATATACTGTCCGCTTTTATTATACCCGACTTCTGTATGGCAATTTGTCTTATTGTGTCGCCTAAAAACTGCATATGGTCTCTTGAAATCTGTGCCATTACGGACATATACGGTTTCTTGATAACATTCGTTCCATCAAGCAGTCCTCCCATGCCACACTCAACAAGTGCAAAATCAACCTTTTTTTCATAAAACAGTAAAAATGCAACTGCCGTTTCTATTTCAAAGGATGTGGGCTCCAAAAATCCATCTTTCATCATATTTTCCGCCGCATCCGCTACCATTGTAAGAACCTTTGCAAATGTATTTTCATCAATATACTTATTATTTATCTGAAACCGTTCCAAATAAGTAAAAACCGTAGGTGACACATACCGTCCAACGCTATATCCGGATTCCATTAAAATATCCTGCATAAACGAAAAAATAGAGCCCTTGCCATTTGTTCCTGCAATATGCAGACATCTTACCTTGTCCTGCGGATTGCCTAACCTGTACAAAAGCTCCTTTATACTATCTAAGCCCGGTCTTTGACCGAGCTTATTTTTATTTTCAATATACTTAACAGCCATAGCAAAATCCATGATGTCGTTCCTCACTATTACTCCTCATAAGCCGGTGAATAGCTTACATGCTGCACCGGTGTGGTGTATTCATCAATAGGACAAAGCTCATACCCCTCTTCTCTGAGTGTATCAATCAAATCTCCTAATGCTTCAATCGTTGTATGACTTGTTTCAAGATCATGCATAAGCACCATGGAGTCTCCCTCATTTGCCCTCACATATTTAAGAACTGTGTCATTCAACTCCTGCGGATTCATATTTGCAGTCATTGCATCTCCGCTTAATGCATTCCAGTCATAAAATCTTATATCCTCTTTGTACAGGTACTCCATAAGCTCCTGAATGTCCACATCTGATACTGTATTAGAACTTCCACCCGGGAATCTGTAATATCTGCAGTCAATACCTGTCTGGTCATATAAAAACTTATGCAAATCATTTACATCCTTTATAAAAGCTTCCTTAGATGCATAAATTTCACTGTATACATGCGTGTAAGAATGCATACCAAGTGTATGTCCATCTGCCACGATTCTTCTGTACTCCTTCCAAAGGGACTCATCAGGGTTATGTACTACGAAAAATGTTGCCTTTACGTTCTTCTCTTTCAGAACATCTAAAAGCTCCTCGGTATAACTGCTTGGTCCGTCATCAAATGTAAGATAGACCTTTTTACCGTTCAACACCGGCTCTGATGCTTCTGTAGAAGCTTCCGGTTCTTTTGCAGCATCCGACTGCTCATCCGATGAATATGGATTGGCAAGTATCTGGCTGTCCTCAACTCTGGTCTTATCAATGTTCGCTGAGGCATAGCTGTCAAGCTCTGCTTCCAATGCAAGTTGAATCTCATCCCACTCTGTTGTAAGGGACTTCTCAATCTTAACCTGAGACTTACCCAGAGAATTGATAATCTCATCCATCCTTCTCTCAATACTGTTAATCCTCATCATAAGATATAGTGATACCATCATTGGAAACACGAACATCACAAGTAACGCAAGTACAATAAGCCGCTTTAAACTATCGACATTTCTCCTGTTAAAGGACTCGTTGGAACTATTATTTTTTTCAGTTGGAAAGTTTTTTTCATTTTTCATAATAATACCCTTTACAAATCCATATATTGTGTTATAATATCATTCAGATAC
>CAMWGV010000017.1 GCA_947173945.1 uncultured Lachnospiraceae bacterium | reverse complement strand
CTATATTACTCACATATTCTCATGTTCCAAACAGCAACTTCGCTGCCTATTTTTTTGTGAAATAAAGCATCGAAGTTTTATTTGATTACAGATTAGTCAAGAATGGCTAAGCCACAAATTAAATTAGAATACAATGCCTTGTATACATAGTACCACATGCGTATTATAAATTCAAGAGTTTTTTATCTTTAGAAATATAAAACACGCTTTCGCTCGTCTCAAACATAGCGAAAGCGTGTCTTTACGTTTCTACCTTAATGTTTACTTCCTCCATCGCCTGCTGCCTGAAGTCTTCTATTTTATCAGGCGTAATAACAGGAAGCTCATCCATAGACGTAACTCCAAAGCTTCTTAAAAAGTCCTCTGTTGTACCAAAAAGTATGGGTCTTCCGACTGCATCCAGCCTCCCCACCTCTGCCACAAGCTTATATTCCACAAGCTTATTTATTGCATGCACACAGGAAACACCACGGATAGCCTCTACTTCCTGCCTTGTAATCGGCTGTTTATATGCAACTATGGATAACGTTTCCATCAAAGAATCCGTAAGCACATGCTTCTTCGGCATATTCACAAGCTTAGTGAGATACTCGTAATACTTATGCTTTGTGCATAACTGGTATGAGTCCTCCAGCTTTACAAGCTTTATCCCCCTGTTGTCACTCTCATATTCGGCTGTCAAAAAATCGATTGCTTCCTTAAGCTCATTTTCTTCTATTTCAAGCACATTTAAAAGCTCCTTTTTGGGTACAGCCTCCCCCATGGAAAAGAGTATCGCCTCAATTGCTGCCGCAATGCTGTTATTTGTATCTTCCATATTTCCTCCGTTTCATTACATCTCGAGAGAATCTATCATTATTTCCCCGAACAAATCATCCTGACGTATAACTATACTTCCTACCTTCATCAGCTCAAGCACTGCCAAAAATGTAACGATGACATTTATTCTAGATGCCTGCGTCTCCAAAAGTGTTCTGAAATTAATACCCCGCAGACCCTTTATGCCTGTTCGTATTTCCTCCATTTTGTCCTCAACACGAACTTCATCTTTCTCTATAGTTCCAAACTTGCTTCGTATAGGGTCAACCCTGTCAACCGTCCGCTTAATCACCTGATTAAATATTTCATTCAGTCTGGCAAGTGTCAAATCACCTACAACCTCAGCCGGATCTATGTCCTCTTTATACTCCAATACCTCTTTCGGCAGCGTGGCATGCTTATAATATGATTTTTCCGCATCAAGCTCCATGTCCTTCAGCTCATAGGATGCGTACTTATACATCTTGTACTCAAGGAGTCTTCTCACAAGCTCACTTCTTGGGTCCTCCTCCTCTTCAGGCTCCTCCTCTTTCGGAAGAAGCATTTTTGCCTTAATACTCAGAAGCGTTCCTGCCATGACCAGAAATTCACTCATAAGGTCAAGATCGGAACCATCCATCTGGTTCACATATTCGAGGTACTGCTCCGTTATATCCACTATGGGAATATCAAATATATTAAATTTGTTTTTCTCTATCAAATGTAAAAGCAAATCCAAAGGACCCTCAAATACATTCAACTTTACCTCAATACTCATGTACTTCAAAAACTCCGTATCACATTTTCTGTCTTAAAATCAAATCCGATTCATTATATAATAATTTAAATTATAATGCAAACCATTCCTCCATTCGAGTCATTCACAATCTTCTCCATTGTATCCTGAAGCTTCTGCTGGCTATCCTGATTAATTTTACTTATCTTGGATTTCAGCCCATCCTCAACAAGCTGCTGAACCGATTTGCCAAAAATATTGACAGACCATATATTATTCTGATCATCACTATCACTGTTTATGTAGCTTATAAGCTCCTTGGCCTGCTCCTCTGAGCCCACAATAGGTGCAATCTCCGTTGTAATATTCGCTTTAATCAGATGGATTGACGGTGCCTCCGCCTTTATTTTTACACCATATTTATTTCCCGAACGAATAAGCTCAGGTGCATCAAGCTTTATGTCTGCCTCGTCAGGGCTTACCGAACCGTAACCGGTTGTACACGACTGTAAATATGCCTCACTAACCTTCTCACATTGCCTCTTTGTCTTTGCCATCTGCGTTATTTCTCTTATAAAGTCATATTCACTTCTTATTTCCGTTCCAAGCATTGTGGAAAGCATATCATAATAATATTTGTTATATAGCATAACACTTATATTAACCGTACCATCCGCCATGTTCAGATTGCTTAATTCTATCTTCTCGATGTACTCATCATCATCACACATAAGATTATAGACATCCCTCATATGCTGAATATCCTTAAAGCACTCCCCTGCTGCTTTTATCATGTATGCCTTTACAGGATTATCATGATCTATCGCCTCTACCCACTTTGGTATGTTGAAATTTACTGCCGTCACAGGGAAATCCATCAAAAGGCACTCAAATATTGTGTTGACATCCTTCATTTTCAGCTGGTCACAGTTTACAGGCACTACATCAACACCGTACTCCCTGCTGAGCATATCTGCAAGCTCTTTTGTATCCGGTGATGCCGGACGGAGGGAATTCAGAACCATAATAAACGGTTTTCCAATCTCCTTGAGCTCTGTTACTGTACGTTTTTCTGCTTCTATGTACGATTCCCTCGGAATATCCGTAATTGAGCCATCACAGCTCACAACGATTCCAACTGTAGAATGGTCAAATATAACCTTCTTTGTTCCAAGCTCTGCTGCCTTTGTAAAAGGTACATCATAATCATACCACGGTGTCTTGACAAGTCGTTCTACTCCATCCTCTTCATGTCCTTCTGCCCCTTCAATCATATAGCCCACACAGTCAATCAGCCTGCATTTCAGCTTTATTCCCTCTCCTATTGTTACCTCTACAGCCTCCTTAGGAATAAATTTAGGCTCCGTCGTCATAATTGTTTTTCCACCTGCTGACTGAGGGAGCTCATCCTTTGCCCTCTGTCTGCTGTTGTCATCACCTATGGCAGGAAGAACCATAAGCTCCATGAATCTTTTAATAAATGTAGATTTTCCGGTTCTCACAGGTCCTACCACACCCATGTAAATGTCACCGTTGGTTCTTGCTTCTATGTCCTTATAAATATCCATAAAAAACCTCCAATTTCTATTACACTATTAAATATATATGTAATAAAAATCAGAGGTATTACCCTTTAAAATATTGTTTTTATTTTTTTTGATACCTGTTGCATCTTATATATTGAAGCACACGCTTACAGTAATCTGCATTACAATGAATACCATCCGGCGAGCCTTCTTCCGGCAGATATCCGTTTTCATCTCTCACCGATGCTGCAACATCCAGATAGATACAGTCATTTCTCTTCTTGCACATAGCAAGCAAAAGTGAATTAAACTCATCAACCCTTGCTTTCGTAAAAGTTGTATCTCCACCTGCCTCTCTTGAATAACATACAGGTATAACACTTTCCACATATACATTTGCATCCGGATTCACAGACCTGATATAATCAATCAGAGCACCAAAATCCTTTATAAAAATATCCAGATCATACCAACCGAGCTCGTTTATACCAAACATACAATAATAATTGTCAAATGATGTATAACTTATAGCCTGATAACATGTATATTTTCCTCCGTAATCAGGAAGTGTTATACATGCCTGAGTATCAAGCTCACTTACATTTAAGCCCTTATAGCAAAAACCATTTAAATTTGACAATCCTGAATATAGGATGATTCCTTCCGTTCTGGAATCGCCTATGAGTACTGTATCGTCAAAATAGGATAATGGAGCCACACCCTTAAGCTTTTCATAATTGCTTGGATACCAGTCATTACCGACAATCTCCTCCACAGGTGGCAACGAAGTTTCCGGAACCTCAAAATCCTGTTCCTCTGTAGTGTTTTCATCTTCTGTAGTTTCTTCGGTTGTCTTTTCCTCTTCGCTTGTTGCAACTGCATCAACCGGAGTCGCCATTACGGCAGACATGTCAGGCACCGGCAGGTCACTTGTTCCAAAATCAGTTTTTACTCCGACATGCATTTGTCCGCCATACTCAACATCACTTGGCCTGTCATTAAAGACAACCACACTTACCGCAAGAACGATAATCATACATGCAGATACTCCAAGGGTTACAATGGCATTTATACGTCGTTTTCTTTTTCTTTTTAAACGTTTTAATTCCTCACGAGTTATCCTTTTGCTACCCATGAATAAACATCCTTTCAAAATCTATTACCAGTCAAGCTTATTGGATTCAAACTTATCTGACTCACTTGTGCGGTTCCTTTTAAGAAGCAGCACCATTGCATCCTGTGCACTTAATCCATCAAACAATACTCTGTTTACCATCTCGACGATAGGCATCTCAACATCATATTTTCTACTAAGCTTAAGAGCAGCCTTTGCTGAGTATACACCCTCAACAACCATCTTTACTTCATCCATTGCCTCCTGATAGGATTTGCCCTGACCTATAAGGACGCCTGCTCTACGATTCCTGCTGTGCTTAGATGCACATGTAACTATCAAATCACCGATTCCCGAAAGACCACCAAAGGTTTCCGCACAACATCCCATAGCCATTCCAAGCCTTGTTATTTCAGATATACCTCTGGTAATAATTGCCGCCATGGTATTATCTCCACATCCAAGACCATCTGCAACACCCGCTGCCAAAGCTATAACATTCTTAAGTGCACCGCCCAGCTCTATTCCAATTACGTCAGGACTCGTATATACCCTGAAATTATCTGACATAAATGTATCCTGTATAAGCATTGCTGATTCCTTGTCAACGGCTCCTGCCACAACGGTTGTAGGCATAAGCTTTCCAACTTCCTCAGCATGGCTTGGTCCTGACAAAACACCAACCTTTATTCCCGGTATCTCTTCCATTATTACATCTGTCAATATCATAAGAGTATCTTCCTCAATACCCTTTGATGCATTTACTATAATCTGATTGCTTATGTAAGGAGCAACCGCCTTTACAGTGCTTCTTACAAACGGAGACGGAACAACCATAACTATAAGCTCCGTGTCCTCCACAACAGTTTTTATATCCGTAGAACATACAACCGTATCACTTATCTTTACACCCGGAAGCTTTGTTAAATGTTCTCTATGCTCATTTAACATATCTACCTCATCCTTATCTATGGACCATACCCTTACATTATGACCATTTTGACTTAAAAGGACTGTCAATGCGATTCCCCAGCTTCCCGCTCCTAATACACCTATATTCATATACAATTTACCTTTCCTTATTATTCTGCTTTCTTACCCAGCTTGTTTTCTTCGTGATTTATAAGTCTCTTTATATTAGCCTTGTGTCTGTATATAGCCATAATAACCATAACAGCCACAACAACAATGCTCTCAATCATGCATTTCTTTGATGTACTCTGATTCATCAAAAAAGAATATTTTCCCTTAATTGCAAACATTGCATACTCTGTTCCAAATGTCAGCACCATAAGTATGGAACCCAATGAAACATATCGCGTAACTGCTACTGCAATTACAAAAATAACGAGGCAGGATAGAATAATAACAGGATCCAGAAATCCAAGCACAACACCCGCTGTTGCCGCAATTCCCTTTCCACCCTTGAATTTAAGATAAAATGGGAAATTGTGTCCTAAAACAACACCGATTCCTGCGTATGCAATAAACATATATACTTCATTCGGATATATGTTACTTATAATAAGCCTGACAATTACTGCAGCAGCCACTGCTTTCAGTAAGTCACCTAGAAAAACTACAAGCCCTGCCTTTTTTCCAAGTACTCTTAATGCATTTGTAGTTCCCGCATTACCGCTTCCGTGCTCTCTTATGTCAATTCCATTTAATCTTCCATATATATATGATGTCTGCAAAAGACCAAATACATAGCCTCCCGCAAGACAAAGAATTCTGGCAAGTATCATTATTTTTCTTTCCTCTCACGTATAATAAATTTCAAAGGGGTCCCTTTGAAGCCAAACGCCTCTCTTATTTTGTTTTCAATATATCTTGTATATGAGAAATGCATAAGCTCCTTGTCATTTACAAATATAACAAATGTAGGTGGCTTTACGGACACTTGTGTTATATAGTATAACCTCAGCCGCTTACCCTTATCCGATGGAGGCTGATTTAGCGCCACTGCCTCTGCCATAATTTCATTCAATACACCCGTTGCAATTCTGAGTGAATGATTTTCAATTACCATATCAATAACTTCAAACAGCTTATTAAGCCTCTGCCCTGTTTTTGCAGACACGAACAAAAGCTCTGCATATGGCATGTAGGAGAGCTTCTGTCTGATCTCATTCGTAACCTTGTAAATTGTTTTATCGTCCTTTTCTACTGCATCCCATTTATTTACAACAATTATCATGCCCTTGCCACGCTCATGGGCAATACCGGCAATCTTGGTATCCTGCTCTGTTATGCCTTCTTCAGCATCTATTACAAGAACTGCCACATTACATCTTTCCACTGCTGATACAGTACGTATGATGCTGTAGCGCTCTATTTCTTCCTTGATTTTACTTTTTCTTCTAAGACCTGCCGTGTCAATAAATACATATTCCGTACCATTCCGCTTAATAGCAGTATCGATTGCATCCCTTGTTGTTCCTGCAATGTCAGACACAATAACCCGGTCTGTTCCTAAAAGTTTGTTAATGATGGATGATTTACCCACATTTGGTTTTCCGATAATTGCAACTCTCGGTCTTTCGTCCTCTTCGTCTGATGTATCATGCATGTCAAAGTGTGATACCACCTCATCAAGCATATCTCCCAGACCAAGCTGTGATGCCGCCGATATAGGTATAGGATCACCAATACCAAGATTATAAAACTCATAAACATCAGGCATAAACTTTTCAAAGCTGTCAACCTTATTCACCACAAGAATAACAGGCTTGCCCGAACGTCTCAGCATATCTGCAACCTTTCCGTCTGCATCCACAAGTCCTTGTCTCACATCTGTTATAAACATAATAACATCAGCAGTAGATATCGCTATCTCTGCCTGCTCTCTCATGCTTTTTAATATGATATCGTTGCTGTCCGGCTCAATACCACCTGTATCAACGATTGTAAAATTGTACTTCAGCCATGACACATCTGCATATATTCTATCTCTTGTAACTCCTGGTGTATCCTGAACTATTGATATTTTATCTCCCGCCAGCGTGTTGAACAATGTTGATTTTCCAACGTTTGGTCTTCCCACTATGGCAACTACCGGTCTACCCATTTTATTTCTCCATTTCAAAACGGCATTTCCGCCACTCCGCTTGATTGTACAATAAACCTATGGACTTGTAAAGTGATTTATAATTCCAATTTAATTTATGCCGTTATCTTCTGCCAGCATAATTACAGCGCCAAGATTTCCTCTCTTGCCATTCGATGCCCTGTGTGAAAAAAGTACATTCGGATTGCAGCATGTACATAGGTCAGGCATAGCGATATGCTCCTCCGTAATTCCAGCCAGAATCATTGTGTATTTGCATGCCTCATGAAGGTTCAACTGATATTTTCCATTTCCCTTTTCATAGAAGAAATCCTTTGCGCTCTCCCCAAATGCATCTAGAAACTGTTTAATCACATCATCACTTACCTCATAGCAGGATTGGCATATAGAAGGACTGATTGCACACAATATGTCCGAAGCGCTGCTTCCGTATGTATCGCCCATAGCTTTTATAACCTTTTCACTTATTTTTAAGACAGTACCCTTCCATCCCGAATGTGCAAGCGCCACTACCTTTTTTACCGGGTCATAAAAAAACACAGGCACACAATCTGCATAAAAAGTCATAAGAGGTATCCCTCTCTCATTCGTCATAAGTGCGTCTATTTCCTTTATATCGCTCTCCTTCGTAATTCCCTTACCAATATCCTCATGTGTCACCTTATATATTTCCGCCTTGTGAACCTGATCCGAAAACACCAGTCTCTCCCAGTCGTATCCTACAGCCATTGCAAATCTTTTATGATTTACAATCACATTTTCGTGCTCATCGCCTCTTGAAAAGCTTAAATTCATAGAGCCAAGATGTGCGTGACTTGTGCCTCCCATTCTCGTTGAAAACCCATGTACCAAATCCTGATATTCAGAAAAAATATTATATTTAATAATCGGAACAAGGGCATCCCCGCCAAATCCCTTGACAAGCTTATAGTCTATATGAGTGCTTCTTTCACCATATGAAAATGGAGGTATAAACGTAAGCTTATCCTCCTGCCTTTTCAAAATTTCTCCATCCATAAGTCTTAAATCAAATTTTTTTGTCTCCATACAATCTTATTCCTTTTTAAAATTTGCTGTAAATAATTATGTAACATTAAATCACATATAAAATTGAAATGCATTTTCAATATGCTTTATTGTTTCATCACCATATACACCTATGACATCAAACCTGCATGCCTTATTTTGTTCTGCTCCATATTTTGCATAATGACATGCCGCTACCCTGCATATCTGCATCTGCTTTCTTCTGTCAACAGCCTCAACGGGATCTCCGCATTTTTTATTGCTGCGGTACTTTACCTCAGCATAAACCAGAATTCCATCCTTTTGTGCTATTATATCAAGCTCACCATACCTGTTTCTATAATTCCTTTGAAGAATTTTGTATCCGCATTTCTCAAGATAAGCAGCGGCAGCCTCCTCATAATGAGCTCCTATCACTCTTTTATTTATAATACCACCACCTGTTTTACTACCTCTTTATCTTAGCCCGTATTTTATCCATCTTATCTACATATACCAGAATTTCTGCAACAACACCATAAAGCTCCGGTGGTATACAGTCTCCGATATCCAGCTTTAAAAGTGTATCTGCAAGGTTTGTATCTTTATACAAGGGCACATCACTTTCCTTCGCCTTGTCAATTATTTTATCAGCCAGTGCTCCTTTACCCGATGCAACAACCTGAGGTGCCTCATTAGCCGGATCATACACTAAGGCTACTGCCTTTTTCTTTTTTTCACCTTCATTTTTATTTTGCGATAACGCCATATTATCACCTACATTCTTATATCAAATGAATATCGTTTTACACTTTTTTCAAGATCATTTCCCAGCATCTGGTCAACAACCATATTTACCGGCTTTGCCAGTGATGGTTCTCTTGCAATGACTTCGTTTGTCAGACTGTATCCACTATCGTTTATAGCCTTTTCCAACATAGTCATATGTTCGTCTATAATACGTGCACTCTCCTCATCCTCAACATAAAACCTTGTATGCACTGTACTTCCATGCAGACTTACATGGACATCGGTTGCTCCCAGATGCTCCATATCAAGATGCAGCAGAGCACTCACCTCATCCTTTACATCCTTCTTTGCCCTCTTGTTCATATATACAAACAGCTCTGAATTCATCTCATTCCCCGCCGTCCTGACCGGTATTTGTGCATATGCATACATGTTGTTAAGGTTCTGCATAAAGTCAATTCTCTCCTGAACACTTTTTGCAGTATTATTTAAGCTTTCTCCACCCTGTCCACCGGTTCCTGACTTTGACAGCATATTCATAAGCTTGTTCGTCTTATCATATATTTTGTTATATAAGTCATCAAGCTCCTTTGGCTCCTGCATTTCTCTCGGATTAATTGATAGCTTTTTATTTGTTGCCTCGTTCAGCATATTATTATATTCATGAGAGGCAAAGAGATCTTTAATTGTATCAGCAGGTAACTGCTCCTTGTTGTTCTCCAGAATTTTATTTATATTGTTCAGCAGCTTTGTTGGCGAATCCGATTCCTTGGACAAACTTGCTAAATCTTCACTGCTGAATCCCATGTTGGAAAGCTTGTGAAAAATTTCTCTGACAGTATCATTTTTAACACCTAATTTATCTGACAGCTTATCAGCCTCATCTGCCACAAGCGTGTTTGATATACCAGAAAGCGGCTTTTCGCCTGCCATCTCCTGCGACACACTGTTTATAACAGTTTGATTATTCACTGTAGTCCCATTATTATTTGTATTCTGAACCACATTCATGTCAGGCTTTACATTTATTACTATATCATTTAATGCTTCCGAAGGCATATCAACAGGGTCTGATATAACTTCCAGAATCATATTGTTCTTATCAAGCATGGCATCTGTGTTCTGCACCTCGCCAGATGTACCCACGCTTTGTATTTCCGCAGTAAAAAAGTCAGCCAGCTCTGTCGATAAGGCATTTAAGTTTCCCGAAAGCTGATGTGCATTATTCATATAATCTGTATACTGCTGTATATTTGCTTCGTTAACCTCTATACCAAGCTTATTCAGCGATATCAATGTATCAATGGAGGTGTCCGGAAATTTATACGACTGTTGCATAATCTGCTGCATATGTCCCTTATCAACAGGCATACCCCTATTCATGAGAGACTCAGCAATCTGATAATTTTTCTCGGTAGGCATAAGATTATTACCTTCTAAAATCTTAAATATTGCATTGTCCTTCATTGCCCCGGCAGACTCCGGCTGTGGTTTTATCATAACATTGACACCGTCATTTTCCTGAACAAGAAAAGCAAGATTGTCACCGATATTAAGATTCACAGAATCCAACATTCTCGCATTCAGTATTCCTCGTCCATCCAGTGCAATGCTTACCTGATTGTTTGTTATATCAAGAATTTGTCCACGAAACAATTCTCCTACCGCAACCTTTGCAATCTGAGCATTTGCAGACTGTCCATCAGCATTTTTTACGGCATTTACCTGCTCCTTGGTAAAAACGTTATTCAGTTCACGACTGACACCCTGATTTATTCCTCTGTCAGATATATTCATATAAACACTCCAATCCCTTGGAAATTTGAATCATTAAAACTACCTATGGCTGATTCTGCGTATCAACAAAATTCCCCGTAAAACTTTTTCTATGTATCTCACATAGCCCCATGGATTTTATTGCTGCTATGTGCTTTGCAGAACCGTATCCCATATTACTTCCAAAATCATATCCCGGATAGATTCTGTCATATTCTGCCATCATCCTGTCCCTTGTCACCTTTGCAACTATACTTGCAGCTGCTATGGACGCAGATAATGTATCCCCTTTTATTATCGGCACCTGAGTGATGTTAACATTAGGTATTTTAACCGCATCATTTAAAAGAATGTCCGGCTTTACCTTTAAATTTTCGATAGACATTCTCATAGCTTCATATGTTGCCTGTAAAATGTTTATTTCATCAATCCTTTTTTCATTTGAAATGCCTATGGCATACGAAACAGCACGCTCAATTATAATGTCATAAAGCTCCTCCCTTTTTCGGGCTGACAGCTGTTTGGAATCATTCAGATGGAGAATTTTTTCATCCTGCGGTAAAATCACTGCACATGTGACAACCGGTCCTGCCAAAGGTCCCCTTCCGACCTCATCAATTCCACATATATATTTCATACCCATGTGAGCATACTTATCTTCAAATGAGTACATTTTATTTGTTCTTGAAACCTCTTTATCATATGCCTCTATTTTCTTTCTGGCGGCATTTACAACTGCCGCAACACCTCCCCGGCTATCACCATCAAAATCCTTTACAAAGTTTTCAAAACTGTCCCTGTCATCCTCGTGTATATTTTTAAATATACTCTTGATTTCTCCTATGTTCATACTGTTATTTTACTCCTGATTTTAAACCTTTTAAAATAGGGCTGTCACACTGTAGTGCAACAGCCCACTCTGTTTTTCATATTATTTTACAATGCCAAAGCTACTAAATGGATATATTCTTAAGACAACCTTTCCTACTATGTCTTCTTTATTTACATTGCCAACATCCGGCCATCTGCTGTCAGAACTGTTATTTCTGTTATCACCCAATACAAAATACTCATCCTCACCTAATAAAACAGGCTGATTTGCCCTGCCAAGGTTATTCGCACGGATTGTCTCCAGTCCATAATTTTCTACAAGTAGCTGCTCATTGATGAAAATCTGGCCTTGCTGGTCAATTCTCACGGTTTCTCCCGGCAGTCCTATAATTCTTTTTACATAGGTTGTCTGTTCATCATAATTAAAAATGATAACATCAAACCGGTCAGGCTTACCAAATGTGTAAGAAAGCTTATCAACCCAAAGATTGTCGTTGTCCGAAAGAGTAGGGTTCATTGAGTTTCCATCCACTCTGGAACGACATCCGACAAAGTTAATAATAAAGTAACACAGCAAAACAACTATCCCTATGTACACAATAAGGCTTAAAAGTTCTTTCACAATGTTAACATCCTCCGGCTTTGTTTCCTGTTTTTTCTGTTTCCTCTTAGACTTCTTCCTAGGCTTGGATTTTGGTTCATCAGCCTCGGCAGCATCGTCCTTGTTATCGTCTGGCTCCGAAGTTGCAGCTTCCTCCTGCCCTACCTTTTCTTCATCCACAGAAGTCTCTTGATTTTCAGCCTCGTGCTCTATTTTTTTGTCATTATTTTTCTTTTTAAACCCCATTATAGGTCAACTCCTATTTTTTATTCCGGAATCTCCAAACTTATTCTTCCAAGCTTCCCACTCCTGAAGTCATCAAACAATAAAGCAGAAGCCTTCTCAATATCCGGTTCATTTCCTTTTTGAATACATTGTCTGCTTATAGCTATATCAGCAAGTATTTCAAAATCCTTTTTCTCAATATCTATATTATACCTATCCTGCAATACATTACAATAATTTTTTTTGAGAAAAGTTATAAGTCCCAACGCAAGCTCACTCATAGATATAATATTATCGTTTATCGAGCCGATGTAAGCAAGATTTAATCCAACTCTTTCATCCTCAAATTTCGGCCATAAAATTCCCGGTGTGTCTAACAGCTCGACATTTTTATTTATTCGAATCCACTGCTTTCCCTTTGTGACGCCCGGCTTATTTCCTACCTTTGTACATGCTTTTTTTGCATAGGAATTAATAAAAGTTGACTTGCCAACATTCGGAATTCCAACAACCATGGCACGAATCGGTCTGTTAATAATTCCTCTTTTTCTGTCACGCTCGATTTTCTCCCGACATGCCTCCATAATCGTATCCGTTATCGATTTCATTCCGGTATTTTTTCTTGAGTCAAGGCATGCGACAAAATATCCTTTATCCTTGAAATATTTTTCCCACATAGACGTAGCTTTACTATCTGCAAGATCATATTTGTTTAATATGATGAGACGGTATTTATTTAATGCAAGGGCATCAATATCAGGATTTTTGCTGCTCATTGGTGCTCTGGCATCCAAAAGCTCCACAACAATATCAATTAGCTTAATATCCTCCTGCATCATTCTTTTCGCTTTTGTCATATGACCGGGATACCACTGAATATTCATTTAACCTTTCCTCTGCTTTCCTTCGGACTCCACGTATAAACGACCTTGCCAAGTATTTCTGCACTACTTACATTCCCTATATTTGTATATCTCGAATCCTCACTGTTATTTACATTGTCGCCAAGTAGAAAATATTCATTGTCGCCAAGCGTCACACCTTTTTTTGCAATTCCCTCTGTCAATATACTGTCGGTAACTACACTTGTACCAAGCGGCTGTCCGTCAATATACAAAACACCATCATCAATTGTCACGGTTTCTCCCGGCATACCGATTACCCTCTTTATATCGTAGTAATCATCATTTTCCACTAACGAAAAAGCAACAATATCATATCTCTGCACACTTCCGAACTTGTAGCTCAGCTTATTTACAACAACAACCTGTCCATCCTTCAGGGTGTCATTCATTGACGGTCCTACAACATTGATAGTCTGGAATCCAAACACAACAAAAGCATATCCCATTACTATGGCAACAAAAACAAGAATAATCCAGTTGAAAATACCTTTAAAAATCCTGTTCTTCGTTTTTTTAACAGTTTTTTTAACTGACTTATCTTTTATTTTTATTTCAAGCATATTTGATGAACGTTTCATATCATGTCACCCGTTTTAGTTATTTTTTAAGAAATCTATCATTTCCTGTTATTTTAAAAATGACTGGAGTTTTTTATCTCCAGTCATCCTATTCGTTATTTTACAAGCTCTTTTACCTTAGCCTTCTTACCTACTCTGTCACGTAAGTAATTAAGCTTAGCACGTCTAACCTTACCTCTTCTGATAACCTCTATCTTCTCAATAGTTGGTGAATGAAGTGGCCATGTTTTTTCAACACCTACACCATTAGAATTCTTTCTAACTGTGAATGTCTCTCTACAGCTTCCTCCCTGCTTCTTAAGAACAGTTCCCTCAAAAGCCTGTACTCTTTCTCTCTCGCCCTCTTTAATCTTTGCGAATACCTTTATGGTATCACCAACATTAAATTCTGTAACTTCCTTAAGCTGGGCAGTCTCAATGTTCTTGATAATTTCGTTTGCACTCATTTGTGTGACCTCCTAAATAATTTAGACGTTCTTATATCCATACAAGATACAGAGGACCATCCCTTTTTTCACAACTCAAACACTATATCACACCTGACAAAATAAATCAAGCCATGACCTATATTTTTTTGTAAAAGAATGTTTTAACAGGGGTAAATCCCATTTCCTTTGCACGTAAAATCTGTTCTGTGTTGCCTATAAATAATAAACCATCTCTGGATAATGCACTGTGGAATTTGCGATATACATCATCCTTTGCTTCCTCAGTAAAGTATATAACAACATTTCTACATACAATCATGCTCACGTCAGTCAGATATCTGTCCTTCAGAAGATTGTGCTTTTGGAATGTTACGCAGGATTTTATTTCATTCAATACCTGCCTGTGATTGTCATCAACCCTTTTGAAAAATTTCTTTTTGTATTCATCCGGAAGGTCAACGAGACTTTTCTCCGAATAAATGCCATCCTTTGCAAAAGCAATAACATCCTCATCAATGTCTGTCGCTATAATTTTTATTTTGCTTGTTGGTATGTACTTCGACATAATCATGGCTAATGTATAAGGCTCATCTCCTGTTGAACATGCCGCACTCCAAATGGTTATCTTATCTCCGTAATGCTTTTTCAGGTATGGTATCATTTCCTTTTCGAAAGTCTCCCACTGCATCGGGTTGCGATAAAACTGAGACACATTTATTGTAAGATAACTAACAAAGGTACGAAGCAGAGCTTTGTCCTGTTCCATACCTTTGTAAAAATCCTCGAAGCCTTTAAATCCTTTTCTTTCTATCAAGGATTCTATTCTTCTTTTCATCTGGCGTTCCTTGTACATATCCAAATTGATGTCTGTCAGCTTATACACATCTTTTTTGAATTCTTCGTACCCATATGCCATATTAAATTATTCCTCCACTGCTTCTCCAGATTCGGTAACATCTTCCTCTGATTCGGTAACATCTTCCTCTGCCTTAAGCATTGCCTTTATGCTGAGGCTTATCTTCTTTTCTTCCTGTTTGAAATCTACAACCTTAGCAGTAATCTCCTGACCAATCTTAAATACATCCTCTGGTTTCTCAACATGCTCATTTGAAATCTGAGAAACATGTAAAAGTGCATCCACACCCGGCTCAAGCTCGACAAATGCACCAAATGCAGTCATCCTTGCTACCTTACCGGTAACTTCACTTCCAACTGTGTATTTTTCTGCTGCCTTAACCCAAGGATTTGCATCCTCAAACTTTAAGCTTAAAGCAATCTTCTCGCCATTTATATCCTTAATAAAGGTCTTAACCTTATCTCCGACCTTGAGAACACTCTTAGGATCGTCAATTCTTCCCCATGACATCTCTGAAATATGGAGAAGTCCGTCTGCACCACCCAAATCAATAAATGCACCAAATGATGTTACATTCTTAACAGTTCCTTCTACAACATCTCCAACATTTATTGAATCAAAGAGCTTCTTTGCAGCCTCAGCCTTAGCTGCCACAATGAGTTTCTTTCTATTTCCTATAATTCTTCTCTTCTTTGGATTGAACTCTGTTATAACGAACTCAATCTCCTGATCCATAAACTTGCTAAGATTCTTTTCATAAACATCTGAAACAAGGCTTGCAGGTATAAATACCTTACACTCCTCAACCAATACGCTTACACCACCCTCAACAACCTGAGTAACCTTAGCCTTAAGTACAGTTTCATTTTCAAATGCCTCCTCAAGCATTGCATATGACTTTTCAGCCGCAACTCTCTTGTAGGAAAGAAGAACCTGTCCCTCACCATCATTTGTCTTTACAACCTTAACTTTTATAGGATCTCCTACATTGACAACAGTCGTAAGGTCAAGATTAGGCGTATTGGAGTATTCATTTCTGGTTATGATTCCGTCTGCCTTATACTGAATATCAACAACAATTTCATCAGGCTTAACGTCAATAATCTTTCCTTCCACCACACTACCTGGTTTTATTTTTGTTTGATTTTCCTCCGACTGCTTAAGCAGTTCTTCAAAGCTTAATTCTGACATACTGTCATAAACCTCCTTAATTATGTTTTTTGGGGTAGATGCCCCAGCCGTAATACCTACCCTCCTAGCGGATTCTATAACAGTTAAATCCAAGTCAACGAGTGTCTGAATATAGTAAGTATTTTTGCATTGTTTTTTGCTCATATCATACAGCTTTTGTGTGTTAGAGCTTTTTTTACCACCAATGATTATCATGGCATCAACACGAGCCGCAAGTTCCCTCGCTTCCTCCTGTCTATCATGAGTAGCATTACAAATGGTATTATAAACACAGACATTATAATATTTTTTTCGAAAAAATTCAACTAATTCTTTAAATTTAATGCTATTAAATGTTGTTTGTGCAACCAAAACCACATTTTTTTCCATAATTTCGCCAATTTTCGACGCAGTTTCCATGGAATCAATCACAATGGGCTCATTATTACACCATCCTATGATCCCCTGAACCTCCGGATGATTCTTGTCACCAACTATGACAATACAGTTTCCTTTTGCACTTTCCTCATCGACAATTTTGTGAATTTTTTTAACAAATGGACATGTTGCATCTATGACAATAAGTCCTGATTCATCAAGCTTTCTGTACACATCACGCCCAACACCGTGTGACCTTATTATAACCTTACCGGAAAGGCCGGAGCTCATATTGTCAAAGGCTTCCTCCTCTAAAATTGTAACACCCTTTGACTTTAAATCAGCCACAACCTCTTCATTGTGTATTATGGGGCCGTAGGTATACACCTTTTTATTTTCCGAATTTGCAATCTCGTTATATACCGTTTCCACAGCCCGCTTTACTCCAAAACAAAATCCTGCTGTTTTTGCAAGCAAAACCTCTCTCATAAAATAGCTTCTCTTTCTGTTTTATTTTACCCTGTCACACATAAACCTGACAACCTGCTCAATTGTCATGTCTGAGCTGTCAACATATATTGCGTCCTCAGCCTGCTTTAGCGGTGCAATATCCCTGTTCATATCCTGATAGTCCCTCTTTTCGATATCAGCTTCTATCCTGGCTATGTCCGGTGTTTCACCTTTCTCTGTCAATTCTTTATATCGTCTCATTGCCCTCGTTTTTACAGATGCTGTGAGATAATATTTATATTCCGCATTGGGAAGTACAAATGTCCCAATATCCCTGCCATCCATAACTACATCATTTGTCTCAGCAATATTCCTTTGCAATGTCAGCAGCTTATCCCGTACCGGCTTCTTTGCCGCTGCAGTGCTTGCCATATTTCCCACTTCCTCTTTTCTTATGTCTGCCTGTACATTTCTTCCGTTTAGATATACCTGCTGTATGCCGTCCTCATGCTTAATCTGTATATCTATTTCATTGCATGCCCTGCAAACGCTTTCCTCATCCTCTACATCAATCTTATTCTCAAGAATATACAATGCAATTGCCCTATACATGGCACCTGTATCCACATATATATATCCTAATTCCTTTGCCACCGCCTTAGCAATTGTGCTTTTCCCGGCCCCTGCCGGTCCGTCTATTGCAATATTCATAATATCCTCCTTAATTTAAAATTTTCGCCATACTCCATGCAAGCTGCAGGTTATATCCACCTGTAAGGGCATCACAATCTACAACCTCGCCTATATACCTAAGACCTTTTATCTTCTTAACCTCCATGCTCTTTGGATTCAGCTCCTTAACGCTTAAGCCTCCCTGCGTTATAATTGCCTCATCAAAGCCTCTGTATTGTGTTATGGTAAGATTAAATTTCTTAATACAATGGACAAAATGTTCCCTTTCCTGCCTTGTTATCTCATTCACCTTTTTATAAGGGTCAATGCCTGACCTTTCGATTATAACAGGAATCAGCTTTCTTGGAAGTAAAGAGTCTATGGCATTCCGAAACTGCTTATTTATATTTTCGGAAAAATCCCTCACTACCCTATCGTCAAGCTGCTTTTCTGACAGTGCCGGCTTTAAATCAATTAAAAGCTCTATATTCTGTCCATCATATTTGTGTAAATGTGATGATGCTGATAATATAACAGGTCCACTTACCCCAAAATGTGTAAATAACATCTCGCCAAACTCTTTGTAAACGATTTTCTGCTTCCCCTTTACAGTAGTCCAGAACGACACTTCAATATTTTTGAGTGAAAGACCCATCAGCTCCTCACAATTGACTCCTGCCACTTCAAGGGGAACAAGTGCCGGCTTTGGTTCTGTCACAGAAAGCCCCAGTTCCCTTGCCCACTTAATTCCGTCTCCTGTGGAGCCGGTACGTGGATATCCAAGACCGCCGGTTGCCACAACAACATTTTCGCATGAAATGTCAAAGGTTTTTTCGTTCTCCTTGACTGTAATTCCTGTTACCTTCCTGCCGAGGTCACTGTCCTCCACAAGAATATCACAAACCTCACTGTTATACCTTACACCTACACCAAGTCGTTTCAGCTTTGTGGTAAGTACACTTATCACATCTGAGGAATGGTCAGATGCAGGAAAAACCCTGCCTCCCCTCTCCGTTTTCAGATTCAGACCAAGCTCCTGAAAAAACTCCATTGTGTCTCCGGAATTAAAATTGGTTATGGCACTGTACATAAACTTTGGATTTGTAACTATATTGGCAAAAAGCTGTTCATCATCACAGTTGTTCGTTAGGTTACATCTTCCTTTTCCCGTAATAAAAAGCTTTTTTCCTGCCTTATCATTTTTTTCAAGAATAATGACCTTATATCCTTTATCCGCAAGCGTTATGCCTGCCATCATTCCAGCAGCACCACACCCTATAATTATTACATCATATTTGTTATATTCACTCATAGTATCCCATTAAATAAAACATGGGACTGTCACACTAGCTGTGTGGACAGCCCCATAATCACCGGATTATACCGGATAAGTTTTGTTTTCAGTATCTGCTACGGAAGCATCTATTTTCGTCTGCTGAGCTTCCCTGTACTTGAAGAAATCAACGGCTACCTGAGGGAATAATGCATACGTAAGCACATCCTCATCCTGCTGCTTATACTGAGCCATTTCTTTTTCAAGCTTATCAAGCTCGTTTTCAATCAGGTCTGCAGGTCTGCAGGTAATCGGCTCCTTGTCTCCAATAACCTTTTTACGGACCTCATCCGATATAGGAAGTACAGTCTGACCGTACTCTCCGCCTACTAAGGCCTTTGACTCCTTTGTGCACATCTTATATCTCTCGCCTGTAACAACATTTAATACTGCCTGTGTTCCAACAATCTGACTGGATGGCGTAACAAGTGGTGGTTCACCGTAATCCTTACGAACTCTTGGAACCTCCTCAAGCACTTCATCAAACTTATCCTCAGCATTCATTTCCTTAAGCTGTGATACAAGGTTTGAAAGCATACCGCCCGGTACCTGATAAAGAAGCGTTTTAATGTTAACACCCATAACCTTTGGATTGAGTAGTCCACTGGCAAGCCATTCCTCACGCATTGGCTTGAAGTAATCAGCTATCTCTGCAAGAAGGTTCTGGTCAAATTTAGGATCAAATTCTGTTCCCTCAAATGCCTTTGCCATAACCTCAGTTGCAGGCTGGCTTGTTCCAAGAGCAAGAGGTGACATTGCTGTATCAATAATATCACAGCCTGCTTCAACAGCCTTCATGTAAGTCATTGAAGCAACACCTGATGTATAATGTGTATGAAGCTGGATAGGAAGCTTTGTGCTCTCTTTCAGGGCTGTAACAAGCTCAGTTGCTGCTGCAGGAACCAAAAGTCCTGCCATATCCTTTATACAGATAGAATCAGCACCCATATCCTCAATCTTCTTTGCAACGTCCTTCCAGTAATCAAGCGTATACGCCTCACCTAATGTATAGGAAAGGGCAACCTGTGCATGACCTTTCTCCTTATTCGCAGCCTTAACAGCTGTCTGAAGATTTCTGATATCATTTAAACAGTCAAATATACGGATAATATCAATACCGTTTGCAATTGACTTTTGTACAAAATATTCAACAACATCATCCGCATAGTGACGATATCCAAGTATGTTCTGTCCTCTGAAAAGCATCTGAAGCTTTGTGTTTTTGAAACCAGCCTTAAGCTTTCTAAGTCTTTCCCATGGGTCTTCCTTGAGGAAACGAAGTGACGCATCAAATGTAGCTCCACCCCAACACTCAACGGAGTGATATCCAACCTTATCCATCTTGTCTATGATTGGAAGCATCTGCTCAGTAGTCATTCTTGTTGCAATGAGTGACTGATGGGCATCACGTAATATGGTTTCGGTAATCTTTACCGGTTTTTTCTCTACTGCCATTTATATGTCCTCCTATTATTTGATTTATACTCCACGCTTTGCGTGGAGCCACATCCTAAGGCATCCTCTTGCTCTGTAGGTCTGCCATAAGGTATCCTCCCACTTCGTGGGTCCCTCCTTATGACACACTCACCCTTAGGATATATTAAACACCGAATATTGCAAGGAATGTACCTGCTGCAACCGCTGTACCTATAACTCCGGCAACATTTGGTCCCATAGCATTCATGAGCAGGAAGTTTGTAGGGTCTGCCTCAGCACCAACCTTCTGTGAAACTCTTGCTGCCATAGGAACTGCAGAAACTCCTGCGGAACCGATAAGCGGATTGACCTTGCCTTTGGACACCTTACACATTATCTTACCAAACACGACTCCCGCCGCTGTACCAAACATAAATGCAATAAGTCCCAAAGCAACTATCTTAAGAGTACTCATCTGTAAGAATGCGTCCGCACTTGTTGTTGCGCCTACAGATGTTCCAAGTAAAATAACTACAATATACATAAGAGCATTTGATGCAGTCTCAGCAAGCTGCTTAACAACTCCACACTCTCTGAATAAATTTCCAAGCATCAGCATACCAACCAATGGTGCTGTAGTCGGAAGAATAAGAACAACCACAAGTGTAACTACGATTGGGAAAAGAATTTTCTCAAGCTTAGTTACAGGACGAAGCTGTCCCATCTTTATCTTTCTTTCCTTCTCCGTTGTAAGAAGTTTCATAATCGGCGGCTGTATTACAGGCACAAGTGCCATATAGGAATATGCTGCAACTGCGATAGGTCCCATGAGCGTGCCTCCCATACCAAGCTTTCCGGCAAGGAAAATAGATGTAGGACCATCCGCTCCTCCTATAATTGAAATTGCTGCTGCCTCCCTGCCATTGAAGCCCATAAGGAATGCAAGAAAATATGCCGAATATATACCAAACTGTGCCGCTGCTCCAAGTACAAAGCTGCTAGGATTTGCAATAAGCGGTCCAAAGTCGGTCATCGCACCAACACCAAGGAAAATAAGTGATGGCAATATACTCCACTCATCCAACAAATAGAAATAATGCAAAAGTCCGCCTTCCTCTATAATTCCCGGAAACATATTAACCAGAAACATACCAAAGGAAATAGGAACTAATAGCAACGGCTCGAAGCCTTTGACTATTGCAAGATACATAAAGAAACATGCTACAAAAATCATAATGTAATGCTTCCATGTAAGACTTGCGAAGCCAGTCTGCATAGCCAGATTTTTTAAAATATCTCCAAAGCTATTCATTTAGCTGTTACCTCCTGTTTTTTTAGGTACAAAGTTTTTCGTAAATTAGTTTAATGTTGCAAGAACATCTCCTGCCTCAACAGAAGCGCCCTCTGAAACATCAATGCTTGCTATTGTACCATCCTCAGGTGCAACAACCTCATTTTCCATCTTCATTGCCTCAAGTATAAGGATAACATCGCCCTTCTTAACAGATGCTCCGACTTTTGTCTTAACATTTAAGATTTTACCAGGCATAGGTGCTGCCACCTTAATATTTCCTGCTCCTGTTGATGCAGGTGCCGGTGCTGCTGCAGGTGCTGGCGCTGCCGCAGGGGCTGCTACAGGTGCCGGTGCTGCAGATGCTGATGCTCCCATCTCCTCAACTGCTACGTCATATGCTGTACCGTTTACGGTAATTCTATAATTTTTCATTTAATATTCCTCCTAGATATTTTATATTGAATAATGGTTATCGCTATTTTCTCACGCGCTTTATTGACCTTACAACAAGCTTGTCTTTACTTACTGCATTTGCTCCTCCTGCTGATGCTGCATAAATTGCTGCTGTAATAACGGCAACAAGTTCCTCATCATTTACAAGATTTTCACCTTGTGCCGGTGCTGCCACAGGTACAGGGGCAGAAGCCTTTTTCGGTTCTTCCTTATGTTCAGGAAGCTTTGGCTTTGGCGCAAACAAAGCCGGTAAAAACTTAAACAGTGATATTATGAATGAAATAAATATAAGAACGACAAACACTGTTCCCATACCAATCAGCGTGTTTCTTCCTGCCGATGCCATAAGCTCTTTATTTGAATAAACCGCCGATACAACCATCTCTTCTGCCGTATATGGCTTGATATTTTGATAATTCATTTCCTCAGCAGCCAATACTTTTCCAAGCTGTTCGATACTATCACAGTCGTACTGCTGCAACATATCATCAATTGACAAGCCATATGCCTCTGTTATAGACATAAGGTTGGCCGGAGAATAATATTGTGTAGCCTTATCTAACTGAATAAAATAATCCGGGTTAATTACATATTTTACTGTTATCTTTACATCTCTTTCCTCTGCTCTGTTGAGAACCGTTACAAGAACTGCATCTTCAGATTCCTCTATCTCATAATCAACGGATTCAGGACTAAACATGCCTGTAGTCTGCTGATTGGAAAGTATGAGTGAGTAATCCTGAAAAGCTCCCACCTTATCGTTCTCTACAGCCTGTCTTATACCTTTAACAGCTGACTTTTCAAAGTCAGTTCCATTTTCAATATAATATTCTGCATATTCCTCTGACACACCAACGTAATTGTCAAAGCATGTTATTGTATCAAGAACAATCTGAGAATCATCATACTCAAAAGGAGCTTTTTCATCATCACTACAGCCTGATAAAGAGAACATAACAGCTAACATGGAAATTACGATTAATATTTTTTTAATTTTCATTTAGTTGTCACCTCTTTTTTAAAATGCTCCATGCTTCTTATAAGGTCTTTCCTCTGTCTTTGAATATAACATATCAAAAGCAGCGACAAGACGCTTTCTTGTTGCATCAGGCTCTATAATATCGTCTACATAGCCCCTCTTTGCAGCAGCCATTGCACTTGACTGAAGCTTCGTATAAGTCTCCTTGTACTCAGCAACACATGCAACCTTATCCTCAGCCGCCTCAATTTCCTTTGCATACATAATCTTAACTGCCATCTCAGGATCCATAGTGCCTATCTTTGCATTTGGCCATGCATATACCATATCTGCACCTATAGCCTTTGAATTCATAACAGTGTAAGCTGTTCCAAAAGCATCACCCATAACAAGAGTAACCTTTGGCACTGTTGAATTTGCAAATGCATAGGTAAGCTTTCCTGCTGCATCTGCAATCGTTCTTTCATTTGCCACGGTTCCTACAAAACCCTTTACATTTACCAAGGTAAGTACAGGTATGGAAAATGCATCACAAAACTTAACAAAATCTGCTGCCACATAAGCACCTGAGGTTGACAGATAATCTCCGCCTGCCTCCTTTTGATTTGCCACGCAGCCTACAGCCTGTCCGTCCAGCTTTATGAAACCAAGTACCATATCCTTAGCGAATCCCTTGTATGCCTCAAAAAATACATTGTTGTCCGCAATATTTCGAAGCACTTCCTTTGCATTGTCACAAAGATTGTCAAGATTCGGAATGATTCTATTTAAATCATCCGTACACTCTGATGTGTCTTCCAGTATATCTATAAGTCCTCTTATCTGTCCAAGAAGCTCTTCCTCACTATCGAACACTCCGTCAACCAGTGAGGTATTGTTGCTGATATATTCAGCCGAAGCAGTATCAAGCTTAGATGCATTATTGCCATCTAACGCATTTGGACTGTTTACAAATATTTTTGAGTCAGACGATGTCATAAATGTAAAATCAGTAAGTGCAGGAATCAGTGCTGCACCACCTCCACATGTTCCGAACACTGCTGTTATCTGTGGAACAACTCCCCATGCAAGTGACTGCTTAAGGTAAAGCTCCCCAAAAGCATTCATGGCATCCGTAGCCTCCTGAAGTCTGAGTCCTGCACAGTCAATAAGACCAATTACAGGTGCACCTACCTTCATAGCCATGTCGTATATGTTTGCAATTTTCTTTGCATGCATCTCACCTACAGCACCGCCAAGCACTGTTGCATCCTGACTGTAAACATATACAAGCGTTCCGTTGATAACACCATACCCGGTTATAACACCATCTTTTGGAGTATCATTTTCCTGCATGTTAAAATCTGTGCTTCTCGCAGTAACATAAGCACCGACTTCAACAAAGCTTGAGTCATCAAGCAATTTGGCTATTCTATTGCTTGCTGACAAACTAAGTTTGTTACTCATTTTTAGTCCTCCATTTTTTGTATTATACTTTAGGCTCCAACCAAAATTGAAACCAAAATCTTCCGATTGTAATTGTATACTTTTTCGAATATTAAATCAAGAGCTTTATTAGAAAAAGGGCGGTAAAATCCTTTACCGACCATAAGGGCGACTGTAAGGTATGACAGATAAAACCTGATTATTATAAAAAACGACATAGCAAAGATTATTTGGATAAGTAAATAAATCGTATCCCACCTGAAGCTTAAACGATACATTGTTACCTTTAAAATCCTTTACCCTTACCTTTATGAAATACGCCTCCGACGATAAGCCCGGACTTGAATTAGGCAGTAAAATTCTTTTTCTTTTAAGTATGTATCCTGTCCTTTTTAAAAAATTTTCCTTATTGTCAAAAACCTTACCCTTCTTTACAAGAATAATTGCCCATGTGAAAATCCATAGCAATACTAAGACTATGTATAATGCTTTTAATATTATTGGCTCATTTAATGGTAAAACAGCATTTATCCAAACAACTAACTCAATAATTCCAAATGCGCTCAAAACACCTCCCAAAAGGGCAACATGGTTTGATGTTCTCTTTTTCACATCGTAAAGCTCCTCATCACTTAAAGACGGCTCACAGCCATTTTGATTAATACAGTCATCCGCATCATAATTTTTCGTTTTGTCCATCTTGCATTTTATTGCGTTAAGCGGCTTTAAGCACATTACAAAAACGAGCCATATTAAATCAATTATAATTGTAAATATATATACAAGCTGTAATATCGTCATTCTTTGTCACCTTACTTATCACCATAATACGTATAGCCCTGTCTTTTTAATTAGACGATTCCGTCTCTGTTTCTGCTTCACTTTTCAAAAAATCCTTTTTTAATAATTGATTTACCACGTTCCATGTTGACAAAATAACAAGTATACATCTGTTAATAATAAGTACATCGCTTATAATATTCAATTTAGTCATATCTACATCTACATCATAAAGATATAACCATAAAAATAAATCCGCTTCATTTATTTTTCTCAATTTAGCTGATAACATTTCCGACATTTCCGCCTCATATATTCCCAGCATTATGCAAGCCACTATACATATAACTATACATATAGCCAAAGCAAGCCATATACCTTTTGTTATTTTGCATTCTGCAATAAGTTTAAAAATTATAATTATTGTAATAAAGCTTATAAAAATTGAGGCTATTTTATAAATCGCGTTAACCATACCTAAATTCATTGCTTCACTGCTTATAAGCGGTGCGCAAACTATGTCTAAAGTGTTTATTATAGCTTCCGGTATTTTTCTAAAATAATCTTTTCTACATTAACAATTCATAAATTCTATCAATCGTCTTTAATGCAGTCTGCTGCCTCACCTCGTACCTGTCACCATCAAACTGATATCTTTCAACAACAATCCTGCCGCACACATAATAGCCCGCATAAACCGTTCCTACGGGCTTATCTTCCGTTCCACCATCAGGACCTGCTATACCTGTTACTGCTATGGCACAGTCTGCCGATGCTGCCTTTGCCGCCCCTTTTGCCATTTCATAAGCAGTCTGCTCTGACACCGCTCCGTGCTCACAAAGTGTTTCATGCCTTACTCCAATAAGCTTTTCCTTTGCGGAATTTGCATAGGTTACATATGCCTCATTTAAAACATAAGAAGCTCCCGCTACATTTACAAGCGTTGCCGAAATAAGGCCTCCCGTACAGGATTCGGCTGTTGTTATTGTGTAGCCCTTTTCACGCAAAAAATTTATAAGTCTTTCTGAGTTATCCTTAATATTTTTCATATTTTATTTCCTTCTCTTAAACAACAGCCCATTTACTGAAAGCAAATGGGCTGACATCTTTTATTTTGCATCTGAAAGCACTGATTTATTTTTTGCAAGGTAATCAATCAGCGATACAACCGTAAGGATAAGTGCGGCATATATAAATATATTTTCTATAACAGAAATTATATCACCGCCAAAATCACATATAAGAATAATTATCATAAACATCTGGACAACGGTTTTTACCTTGCCCCACCAGCCTGCAGCTATAACAACGCCGTTATCTGACGCTATAAGCCTGAAACCGCTTATTATAAACTCTCTTGCAATAATGACTATGACAACCCATGCAGGTATTCTGTCTATCTCTATAAGGGCTATCATTGCCGAGCAGACTAAAAGCTTGTCCGCAAGAGGGTCCATGAACTTGCCAAAGTTTGTTATCAGATTGTATTTCCTTGCAATTTTACCATCCAGCATATCCGTAAGGCTGGCAATACAAAAAAGTGCAAGGGCTATCCACTTTCCGTAAGGAATTCCCTCAACCATAAGTGCCACCAAAAAAAACGGTATTAGCACAACTCTCATTATTGTCAGCTTATTCGGTAAATTCATCTCTTATCTCTCCTATCAAATCATATGGTGCTGCTTCGGTTATCGTTACATCAACTATAGTTCCCGACATAAGCTCATAGTCACAGCTTATAAACACAAGTCCATCAATCTCCGGTGCATCCCTGTATGTTCTGCCAACATATATATCCTCATCATTTGAATATCCATAAATTATGACCTTCATTGTCTGACCTACAAACTTCAGATTCTTATCCAGTGAAATCTCCTGCTGCAGCTCCATGATTTCTTTTTTTCTTCGCTCTGCAGTTTCACTGTCAACCTGTCCGGTAAATTTGTCAGCCGGAGTTCCTTCCTGTCTCGAATAGGTAAATACGCCAAGTCTGTCAAACTCCATCTCATCTATAAAAGAAAGCAAAGACTGATGTTCCTCCTCAGTTTCACCTGGGAAACCGGTTATAAGTGTTGTCCTTATGGCTATGTCCGGAACCTTTGCACGAAGCTTTTCAATAACCATCCTGATGGACTTTTTATCTGTTTTCCGTCCCATCCTTCCAAGTATTCTGTCCTCACAATGCTGAAGCGGCATATCAATATAATGCACCAGTTTGGGAACAGTAACAAATGTTTCTATAAGCTCATCCGTTATCTCCTCCGGATAGCAATACATAAGTCTTATCCATTCTATACCATCGATTTCTGACAGCTTATGTATCAGCCTGGGAAGTGTCTTTTTTCCGTACAGGTCTATTCCATAGCATGTACACTCCTGAGCAACAAGCACAAGCTCTTTTATTCCCATTGATGCCAGATAGTTTGCCTCACTTATCAGACGTTCCTCCGGCACACTCCTGAAGTTGCCTCTGATGCTGGGAATGACACAGTAACTGCAATGTTTGTTACAGCCCTCTGCAATTTTCAGATAACCCATAAAGGTTCCCGAAGTAATTACTCTTTTTTCATCTATAAGTGGCAGACGGTTTATGTCATCGTACACAGTCACATGACCTGTTTCCTGAATGTTACCGTCCGCTTCACGAAGCTTAAGCTCGTTTATGACATCTGCAATTTTATCTATGCTTCCCACTCCAAGGCAGGCATCTATTTCAGGTATTTCTGTTAATATACTCTCCTTGTACCTTTCCGCAAGACAGCCTGTAACTATGAGATATTTAAGTCTTTCCTGTTTTAGCTGTGCCATTTCAAGTATAGTGTTTATACTTTCCTCCATGGCATCATGAATAAAGCTGCACGTATTTATAACGATAATATCTGCCTCATGTTCATCATTTGTAATATTGTAGCCTTCTGCCAAAATAAGTCCCAGCATTGCCTCACTGTCGCAGCGGTTTTTATCACATCCAAGTGATACCATCAGAATGTTCATACACTGACCCATACTAAATCTCCTGCAGAACTGATTCTACACAGTTATTCATAAGCATTGCTATGGTCATAGGTCCAACACCTCCCGGAACAGGGGTAATCGCTCCTGCAACCGGCTCTACAGATTCATAATCAACATCTCCGCAAAGCTTTCCGTTTTCATTTCTGTGAATTCCCACATCTATGACAGTTGCCCCCTCCTTTACATAAGAAGCATCTATCATTTTCGGTTTTCCAATTGCAACCACAAGTATATCTGCACGCTTGCACACAGCTTTTAAATCCTTCGTTTTAGAGTGGCAGACGGTTACTGTTCCGTTCTCACGAAGAAGCAGCATAGCCATTGGCTTTCCTACTATATTGCTTCTTCCGACGACTACACATTCCTTTCCTGATATTTCTATCTGGGAACGCTTTAAAAGCTGTATAATTCCCGCCGGTGTACATGACACAAAGCCTTTTTTCCCAATACTAAGAGCCCCCACACTTGCAGGGTGGAAACCGTCAACATCCTTCAGAGGCGATATGGCATTTATAATATTTTCGTCGTTTATGTGCTTTGGCACTGGAAGCTGAACAAGGATTCCATGAACGCTGTCGTCCTGATTCAGCTTTTCTATAATCTGAATAAGCTCCTCCTCTGTTGTCTCTTCAGGAAGCTCATATGCCAGTGATTTTATGCCAATATACTCACATGCTTTTTTCTTGTTGCCAACATAAACCGTGGATGCCGGGTCATTTCCGACCTGTATAACTGCCAGACAGACCTCCGTACCTTTTTTGTTTAGTTCACAGACCTTTTCCTTAAGTTCATCCTTAATCTGCTTCGATATAAGCTTTCCATCAATTATATTTGCCATACCTATCTCCTTTAAAACAATCCGTTAATCGCTCCGTTTTCATCTACAAATATTCTTTCTGCCGCAGGCACCTTAGGAAGTCCCGGCATTGTCATAATCTGACCCGTAATTGCAACCACAAAGCCCGCACCTGCACTTACGTACACCTCTCTTATATTTACCGTGAAGCCTGTCGGTCTTCCCAGCTTCTTAGCATCATCCGAAAGTGAATATTGATTCTTTGCCATACATACCGGCATATTTGAAAATCCCATGTCCTCGATTTTTTCAATTGCACGTAAAGCCTCTGCACTATATGTAACATCATCGGCTCCATATATTTTTGTTGCCACGGTTTTAATTTTTTCCTTTATGGAAAGACTGTCATCATATAAAAGCTTAAAATTGCTCTGTTTAGTTTCTATTGTATTTAAGACAGCATTTGCAAGGTCTATTCCACCTTCTCCGCCCTTTTCCCAGACATTCGCAAGAGCAAAATCACAATCTCTTTCCTCACAGAATTTCTTGACATATTCAAGTTCTGCCTCTGTATCTGAAACAAACCGGTTCAATGTGACAACGATAGGCACACCATAAAGTTTCAGATTTTCTATATGCTTTTCAAGATTTACGATACCCTTTTCAAGTGCTTGGATATTTTCGCTTCCAAGCACATCCTTTGCCACTCCACCGTTATATTTCAGAGCCCTCACCGTTGCGACAAGCACAACTGCATCCGGCTTAAGTCCTGCCATCCTGCACTTAATGTCAAAAAACTTCTCTGCACCCAGATCGGCACCAAATCCTGCTTCCGTTATTACATAATCCGCAATCTTAAGTGCTGTTTTTGTAGCTCTGACCGAATTACATCCATGTGCTATGTTTGCAAATGGCCCACCATGAACAAGTGCCGGTGTATGCTCAAGGGTTTGGATAATATTAGGCTTAATGGCATCCTTGAGCAATGCTGTCATAGAACCTACCGCATTAAGATCCCCTGCTGTTACCGGTTCATTATCAACATTGTAAGCCACAATAATTTTTGAAAGACGCTTCTGCAGGTCTCCAATATCGGATGCGAGACAAAGTATCGCCATAATTTCAGATGCAACGGTAATAACAAATCCGTCCTCTCTCATAACTCCGTCAGCTTTTTTTCCCATACCTACGATAATGTTTCTGAGCACTCTGTCATTCATATCCAGGCAGCGTTTAAATACAATTCTTTTCGTGTCAATCCTGAGTGAATTTCCCTGGTGAATGTGGTTATCCATAAGTGCTGCCAAAAGGTTATTTGCTGAAGTTATGGCATGAAAATCTCCTGTAAAGTGAAGATTTAAATCCTCCATAGGCACAACCTGAGAATATCCTCCGCCTGCTGCTCCGCCTTTGATTCCAAAACAAGGACCAAGCGACGGTTCCCTTAAAGCTATAACAGCTCTCTTGCCAAGCTTTCCCATTGCCTGACCAAGTCCCACCGTAACCGTTGTTTTTCCCTCTCCGGCAGGAGTCGGATTGATAGCTGTTACAAGAATAAGCTTTCCATCCTCATTTTTTTCCACTGAGCTTATATACTCATCTGACAGCTTTGCCTTGTACTTTCCGTAAAGCTCTATGTCATCCTCCGTTATGTCCAAGGCTGCGACTACATCCTTTATATTTTTAAGCTTCGCCTTTTGTGCTATTTCAATATCAGTCATTCATATTTCTCCTTCTACACATACATTTAGAACAATATATTATAATTATAAGAATTCTTCAACATAATTTTCAAATTCCTCCAAGGACATCAAAACCTTTCTCGGTTTTGTTCCCTCCTCAGGTCCAACTACCCCTGCCTCAGAAAGCTGATCCATGATTCTGGCTGCCCTGTTGAAGCCTATCTTATAAACTCTCTGCAACATACCGATGGATGCCTTATCCTTTCCTATAATAAATTTTCCAGCATCAACAAAGTAATCATCATATTCCGAGCTGCTTCCCGATGCCGAACTGCCTCCTGCATTTGCCTTCACTATCTCTTCCGATATTTTGCTGTCATATTCGACATCCCCTGACTGTTGCTTAATGAAGTCTACTACATTTGCTATCTCGTCATCAGATAAAAATGCTCCCTGTACTCTGACAGGTTTCGGATATCCTGTAGGATAAAACAGCATATCTCCCTTTCCTAAAAGCTTTTCTGCTCCATTCATATCAAGAATTGTTCTTGAATCCACACCGGATGAAACAGTCATGGCTATACGTGATGGGACATTTGCTTTTATAAGTCCGGTTATGACATCAACAGACGGCCTCTGGGTAGCTATTACAAGATGTATTCCTGCCGCCCTTGCAAGCTGTGACAAACGCACGATAGCATCCTCAACCTCTCCGTGTGCAACCATCATAAGGTCTGCCAGCTCGTCAACGATAATGACAATCTGCGGAAGCTTTTTAAGCTCCTCATCACCTTCTTCGTTTCCTGTAACCGCTTTTACTTTATCATTATACCCTTGAAGATTACGCACATTGTATTGTGCAAAAAGCTGGTATCGGTTCGTCATTTCCATAACGGCCCAGTTTAAGGCTCCTGCTGCCCGCTTAGGGTCAGTAACAACAGGTATAAGCATGTGTGGTATACCATTATATATACTAAGCTCAACCTGCTTAGGGTCCACCATAATAAGCTTGACTTCATCCGGTCTTGCCTTGTAAAGAATACTCATAATAAGAGTATTAATACAGACTGATTTTCCGGAACCCGTTGCTCCTGCCACAAGAAGGTGTGGCATCTTTGCTATGTCAGCTACAACGACCTGTCCGCTTATGTCCTTTCCTACCGCAAATGCTATCTTTGACGGGAACTTCTGGTAGCTGTCTGACTCTAAAAGCTCTCCAAAATACACCGGCTGGCTCTCCTTATTCGGAACCTCTATTCCGACAGCCGCCTTTCCCGGTATCGGAGCCTCTATTCTTATATCCTCCGCAGCAAGATTAAGCTTAATGTCATCCGCCAAATTAACAATCTTGCTAACTTTAACTCCCTGCTCAGGCTGAATCTCATATCTTGTTACGGAAGGTCCACAGCTATAATCCGTAACTGACACATTAACTCCAAAGTTTTCCAATGTACTTTTCAGCTTTATTGCAGTTTCCCTCACAGAAGCATCATTTCCTGAGGCATTTTTTCCATTGCCCCGCTTAAGCAGCTCAAGTGGTGGAAATACATAGCTTTCCGGTGATGCGTCAGTGCCTGTCTGTTGCTGCTTTGCAGTAACCTCCGTACCTGCGGTTATATCATTTGCAACGCTGTCTCTTGCCTCAACCATTTCATTATAGGATTCTTTTGTCTTTTTCCGCTTTCTCTTTACAGGCTCCTCCGACTCATCTTCTACTGCCGGAAGGTCCTCCACTTTTACAGCAGGAAGCTCCTCCGTCTTAACAGGCAAGTCAGTTATATCTGCTGCCTTTTTCTGCTTTTTGCCAACACCGACTTTGCTTCGTGTTTCTTCCCTTGTTATTTGTTCGTTGATTGGTTTTTCTTCATATGTAAGATCATCAAGCTCAAAGAAGTCCTTCGGAGGAAGCGGCTTTAATTCATGTACCTCTTCCTGATTCACCTTAACCTTTTTCTTTTTTTCCTTTTTCTTCTTGCTTTCCGTTGATTCAAGAACCATTATGTTATTTATCATATTTTTATTTTTGTTACGGTTTGACATACTGATTTCATCATCTTCGTCATCCTCATCATCGTAATCTTTGTCAATGCTGTCCTTGATCATACCAACAATTGACACATCCATAACAATAATGACACCTATGACAGTAAGCAGAGCTATAAGTATAACAGAACCTGACATACCAATCAGCTTATAAAGCAACGCAAAAAGGCCTCCCAAAATAACACCTCCGCCTCTTTTGTGTGTTGCTCCATCAACGTACAGACCCTTTATTGTCACATCCTCAGCACCGCTTATAAGCTGGCACACAAAGGCAAGTGCAACAAGAAATATTGCCGCACAAAGTACCCTTTTAACAATTTTTTTCTGTGCTCCATTTGAAAGTAAAAAAGCTGCCGTGAAAAAAATATAAAATGGAAGTATAAAAGATATAGTTCCCAAAAGGCCAAAGAATATCTTAGATACAAACTTTCCTGCCACCCCACAAAGTCCAAAGTTGCTGAGCAAAAGAAATAATGCAACAGCCAGATAAATAAAAAGATATATTTCATTTCTTCTTGAACTGTTATTCTCGTTTAAAGCCTTAACTGCCGATTCCTTCCGCTTCCTTGTATATGTACTGTCTATTTTCCCATTCTTAACCTTACCCGAACCAGATTTAGAACTTGTTTTTTGACCAGCCATTGTCTGTCTCCTTATCATTTATATCTTTACAGGCATTTGTTCATGCACCCGTTCTTTATCCCTTAATAAGTGCTGTTGTCCCAAGGATTACGCCTGCCTTGTAAATGCCTTGGGACAAATGCCCACGCCTTTATATTGTACTATTTTTCGATTTATTTATCAAGTCATATAAACAATTCATAGCGTCACTGATTCCACCTATATTGTCTATGATTCCCTTGCTTACGGCCTGTTCTCCAATGAGTACGGAGCCAATATCTTTTATAAGCTCCTCTGTGTTAAACATTATGTTTCTAAGCTCATCCTCCTTCACCTTACTGTGACTTGCCGTAAATTTTATTATTCTGTCCTGCATCCTTTCAATATACTCGTAATTTTGCCTTACACCAAGCACCGTACCATTTATTCTTATAGGATGAACAACCATTGTCGCCGTTGGAACTATATACGTAACATCTCCGGAAACTGCAAGCGGTACTCCTATTGAATGACCTCCTCCGAGTACAAGACAAACCTTAGGCTTATCTATAGACGCAATCATTTCCGCTATGGCAAGCCCTGCCTCAACATCTCCACCAACTGTATTGAGCAGGACAAGAAGTCCCTCTATGCTATCATCATTTTCAACTAATGCAAGCAATGGCAATATAAGCTCATACTTACTTACCTTTGAGTTACTCCCAAGCTTCTCATGTCCCTCAATCTCCCCCGCTATATTTAACAAAACAATCCCCTTTCCCTGATTTTTTGACTCCAAAATATAATGTCCAAGTTCCTTAACAAGTCCATTTTCATACTTTTCAGGTGCATTTTTTTCTTCTTCTTTATTTTTTTCATTTACGCTACACATACCAGGTAACCTCCGTCTTTGTATTTTCAGTTTTCTGTTATTATTTTGTACGTCGGAGGGTTTTTTATTCCAAAAACAAATAAAGTGGAGACTGTTGCACCAAAATTTTACATCACCATGCACTACGACTATTTACAAATCATAACTTTCATTATATAGTTACCGTTATATAACTTGTGTTATAAAAGGAGGGTCGTTATGCCACCAATAGCTAAAATAACAAGAGAAATGATTATAGACGCAGGCTTTGAATTAGTAAGGGAATATGGTATGGAGCATGTAAACGCCCGGACTATTTCTAAAAAGCTTAATTGCTCTACACAGCCTGTTATGTACCACTTTAAGACAATCGAACAAATTAAAAAAAAGATTTATCAGAAGGCAGACAAATATCACTCGTCATACATTACTGATATTCAAGGTGACAATCCAATGCTTTCCATCGGGCTTGCCTATATCCGGTTTGCTAAAACAGAAAAGCATCTTTTTCGGTTACTATTCCAATCAAATGAATTTGATGGAAAAAGCATTTATGAATTGATTGACGCCGAAGAGCTTGCACCTATTATCAAAGTTCTCGGTGAAGCGGCAAATGTCAATGTTACACAGGCAAAAAAACTTTTCAGTTCCTTGTTTATCTTTGTTCATGGGTATGCAAGTATGTTTGCAAACAATTCACTGGAATATGATGAAGAAATTATTTCAAAAGATTTAAAGCGTATGTTTACCAGCATGATGTATGCATCAAAGGAGGAATAACAAGTAAGCACTATAAATCTTATGCTTGCAGCTTGACCTTAATAATGGTATTCTAACAAAAAGCAAAGGACAGGACATTATGGAATTAAAGCTTAAGGATGACACAAAAAATGAAAGCAGAGATAACCAAAGTGATGCGCAATTTATCCAAAATGATGTTTACGGCAGAATGCAGAATACAACTACCCCAAAGCCCGTTGTGATTAGATTTGACGAGGTTCCTATACCTGTAGAATCCCGAAAGAATACACATGTAGGGATAATTATCAGAGTATTCGTATTCATTATTTTCGCTACTATTTTAATGACTGTTTATAAAAATGTAATCAAACCAAACTTCACTACAACGGATATTACGGATTATGTAAAATCTGATGAGTCAACAATCGTGAAGCAGCTTAAGCTAAGCGGAAGCTTTGAACCTGACAGTGCATGGTGCAGCCGCCTCCCTATTTTCAGCAATTTAAGTGGCGGCATTACGGTTAAATCCAATAGCGGCATAGGCATTATTTATAAAAATAATAAGCAATTCGGCATAGCCATAGACGGTAAGAACTATAAGGTATTTGGCGTTAAAATAGGCGACCCTGAATATGATGTTGCTGACAATATTACATTTCCATATGACAATGAATTCAGCATTTTGAATGACCTTATGGATACACGTTCAATGAGTACCTACTATCAAAATACAAAAACAAATGAACTGCTTGCTGTAACCGTCAATGGAAACTCTAACAGGGTTGTGGCAGTTACATATTTTTACGATGGGCGCTTTCTGACTAACACCTTGGATGATAGTTCAGAATAACTTATATGGGACTGTCGCACGAAGCATACTTATAACATAAACATGTTTTTATTGGTATTTTACAGCATGGGTTGCCCACACGATACAGCGTATACTGTAACTAAAAACTCACTTTCGTTCGTTTCAGACGTAACGGTACTAAGAGTTGGTGCTTGGGTATATTAGTATAGGTGGCTGAAAAACCGTTTGAAGACGTCGGTACTTAAATTGCCGGCTCAAAGTATCCCCATTTTATATAAGGATATCTTAAGCCGGCAATTTTTAGTACTGTTACGTCTGAGACGAGCGGGAGCGAGTTTTTCAACCACCTATACTAATATACCCAAGCACCAACTCAAGTACCAACGTCTTCAAACGGTTTTTAGTTTACAGTATAGCTGTATCGTGTGGACAACCCATAAGCAACTGACAGATAAAAAACATGTTTATGTTATTAAATATGCTTCGTGCGACAGCCGCTTTTCTTACTCTGTTGCCACAAATGTCTACTTCTATGTTACATCACAAGAGATATCTCATTTACATCAGCAAGCTTGTCAAACGGAATATAATTGTCTGCCATAGCTTCACCATTTAATGTAAGTGTTTTATATCCACTCTGCGCCCCGTCAGGGTTAGTAACCTTAATATTTAACTTCTTTCCTCTGAATACCTTTGAAATCTCAAATTCTTTCCACTCAGAAGGAATTGACGGAGCTATTTTTAAGCCTTCAAAATCAGGTCTCATACCCAGAATACCCTCAACACAGCCAACCATAACCGTTGATGCTGTTCCTGTAAGCCAGTGTACATGGGACCTTCCTTCAAAAGGACTTTCCGTACTTTCCGTAAACTGTCCATGACAATATGGTTCAAGCTTTCTTATTTCAGCCTTATCATTCATAGATGCAGGTGAACTCTCCTCAAAGTATTCAAAAGCCCTGTCTCCATGTCCCATAAGTGACTCAGCAAGTATAATCCAACCCTGTGGCTGTGAGAATATACCTCCGTTTTCCTTTGTTGACGGATTAAACAGCAGCATCAATGCCCCCTCAAAGGCATGGTCAACATAGGACGGTGCCATAAGCCTTACACCATACGGAGTATTAAGCTCTCTATGTACTGACTCAAGTGCTTTCTCTGCCTGTTCTTTTGTTGCAAGACCACTGATAACTGACCATGACTGTGGGTTAAGCCACATATTTGCCTCCGGGTCATGCTTTGAACCGATTATCATTCCATCTTCCTTATAGCCACGTATGTATCTGTCATCTTCCCAGCATTTAGACTGAATTGTATCACCAAGCTCCTTTTGTACCTTATCGAGATATGCTATATACTCACTATCATTTTTCCTTTCAGCAAATCCACGAAGTACAGTCATTGCATAGTAAAGCTGCATTGCAACAAATGTAGACTCACCCTTCTTACCAAGTCGCAGACAATCATTCCAGTCTGCATGAAGTCCTGCAGGCATGTTATTATTTCCAAGCCTGTTCATGGAAAAGTCTATCGCTCTCTTTAAATGCTCATAAACAGTTCCCTCTCCTCCATTTGCAAATACAATAACCTCATCTATGAAATCAACATTTCCCGACTCAGAAATATATTTGTATATTGTAGGAAACAGCCAAAGTGCATCATCTGCCCTGTATGCCGGATGTCCTGTTGCTCTCACATACGACTCATCATCCGGTGTATCCTCATGTCCTGCATTGTGATCAAACTTAACAAGCGGAAGTCCGCCGCCATTGTCCACCTGTGCCGACAGCATAAAGCGTATTTTATCAAGTGCCATTTCAGGTGCCAGATGAATAATTCCCTGTATATCCTGAACCGTATCTCTGTAGCCATATCCGTTCCGCAATCCACAATATGAGAAAGAGGCAGCTCTTGACCATATAAATGTCATAAAACACTGATATGCATTCCACGTATTTATCATAGCGTTAAATGACGCACTCGGTGTTTTAACCTGTAAATTGTTGAGCTTTCCATGCCAGTATTTCTTAAGCTCATCAAGTTCATCCTGTGTTGCTTTTGCAACATCACTGTAACCCTTAATAACCTCTTCTGCCTCAGCATCATTTTTCATACCAAGTATAAATGCAATTTCCTTTGATTCTCCCGGTGCAAGAGTAAGCTTTGTCTCAAGTGCACCACAGGCATTGGAGTTATAATTCAGCTTATTTCCACAATCTCCATCTATCACAGCTTTCGGATTTGCGTAGCTGTGATATCTTCCAATAAATTCCTCCTTGTCTCCGCAGTAGCTTGCAACCTCGCCACCTGCAAGACCGAAAAACCTCATAAATGATACATTTCCGTCTACGTCAGCACCCTTATTTACATTTTCATTTATTATCTGCTTAATTCTGTTTCCTTTAAAATATGTCCTTGTGATAAACTGTGTATATTGAAGATTGACCTGATCCTGCTCATAATTATTATCATTTGTAAATTCACAATACCCCATAACAGACAACTCTCTGGTACTGTCTGAGTTATTTGTAATCTTAAGCCTCCATACCTCATGTGTCTTATCCAGTGGAACATAATAAAGTGCCTCTGTATCTATTCCGGTATAAGATGCCTTTATGTTTGTATAGCCCGTACCATGATGGCATCTGCTTTCATATGTATCAAGAGACTTTCCAACCGGCTGCCATGATGCTGACCAAAAATCCTTTGAAGCATTGTCCCTTATATATATGTATCTTCCGGGTTGGTCAAATCCGTTAAATACATATCTCAATATTCTTCCGTTAGCACCGGATTTTACGAAGCTGTAACCGCCCGCATTGTTGGAAATAATAGCACCATATTCCGGTGAACCCAAATAGTTTGCCCAAGGAGCAGGTGTATCCGGTCTGTCTATTACATACTCCTTGTTTGCATCATCAAAGTAGCCATATCTCATAGTTTATCCTCCATACTTTAAATTTATAAAACGGATATTATATAAACTATCCATATTTAGTAAAAGCCCCGCATAAGAGTAAACGGGGCATTTACAGCTTTTACATTTTCTATTATTTTACTCAGCATCCTTAAGGCTAAGGCTTATCTTGCCCATTCTGTCAATATCAAGAACCTTTACCCTTACCTCATCGCCGATATTTACTACATCCTCTACCTTCTCAACCCTGCGGTCAGCAAGCTTTGAAATGTGAATGAGTCCATCCTTGTTTGGTGAAAGCTCCACGAAAGCTCCGAAGTTCATTATTCTTACAACCTTACCCTCGTATGTCTTTCCAACCTCAATAGGGTCAACAATGGAACGTATAATCTTTAATGCCTTGTCCATTCCCTCCTGCTCAACACCACAAATTGAAACACGACCCTCATCATCAATGTCTATCTTTACGCCAGTCTCCTCTATGATGGAATTAATCGTCTTTCCTCTCTGACCGATAATCTCGCCAATCTTTTCAGGGTCTACAACTGTCTGGATAATCTTTGGTGCAAACTCACCTACTGTTGGTCTTGGCTCACTTATTGCCGGCTTCATACATGTATCCATAATGAAAAGCCTTGCCTCACGACATCTTTCAATTGCACCCTCAACGATAGGTCTTGTCAGTCCATGAATCTTTATATCCATCTGGATTGCAGTGATACCCTCAGTTGTACCGGTTACCTTGAAATCCATATCTCCAAAGAAATCTTCAAGTCCCTGTATATCTGTTAAGAGAACATACTCATCATCCGTATCTCCAGTCACAAGTCCGCATGATATTCCTGCAACCATCTTTTTGATTGGAACACCTGCTGCCATAAGTGCCATACAGGATGAACATGTTGATGCCATTGATGTAGAACCATTTGATTCAAATGTCTCTGACACTGAACGAATGGCATATGGGAATTCCTCCTCGCTTGGCAGTACAGGAATCAATGCTCTCTCTGCCAATGCTCCATGTCCTATTTCACGACGTCCCGGTCCCCTTGAAGGCTTTGTCTCACCAACAGAGTATGATGGGAAATTATAATGATGCATATATCTCTTTGATACGACATTCTCATCAAGTCCGTCAATCTTCTGTGCCTCTGACAAAGGTGCAAGCGTTACAATGTTACATATCTGGGTCTGTCCTCTTGTAAACATCGCAGAACCATGCACTCTTGGGATGGTATCAACCTCAGCAGCAAGAGGTCTTATCTGTGTTATCTGTCTTCCATCCGGACGCTTATGATCCTTTAATATCATCTTTCTTACTGTCTTCTTCTGATACTGGTAAACAGCCTCATCCAATACCTCAAGCCATTCTTCCTTATCGGCAAATGCTTCCTCAAGCTTGTCCTTTATCTGTCTGATATTTTCTTCCCTAACCTGCTTTTCATCAGTAAATACTGCTTCCTCCATCTGTTCAGGAGTTACAATACTCTTGATTGCATCAAACAGCTCTGCCGGAACTGCACAGCTTGTATATTCATGCTTCGTCTTTCCACACTCAGCTACTATCTTGTCAATGAAAGCAATAACCTTCTGGTTTACTTCATGAGCAGCATAGATAGCTTCTATCATTTTGTCCTCTGGAATCTCATTTGCTCCAGCCTCTATCATAATAACCTTGTCCCTTGTTGAAGCAACTGTCAGCTTAAGGTCTGATATAAGATTTTGTGTTGCATTTGGATTAAATACCAGAACTCCGTCAATCATGCCAACCTGAGTTGTTGCACATGGTCCATCAAAAGGAATATCGGAGATAGCAGTTGCTATGGCTGAACCAAGCATTGCAGTAAGCTCCGGTGAACACTCTGGGTCAACAGAAAGAACAAGATTGTTAAGTGTAACATCATTTCTATAATCCTTTGGGAAAAGAGGTCTCATAGGACGATCAATAACTCTTGATGTAAGAATGGCATTTTCACTTGCCTTACCCTCTCTCTTATTAAAACCTCCAGGGATTTTTCCTACAGAATAAAGCTTCTCCTCATATTCAACAGAAAGCGGGAAAAAATCAATACCTTCTCTAGGCTTTTCTGAAGCCGTAGCAGTTGATAAAACTACTGTGTCACCATAGTGCATAAGTGCTGCACCGTTTGCCTGCTTTGCAACTCTGCCTACATCAACACGCAAAGTTCTTCCTGCAAGCTCCATCTCAAACTTCTTGTACATAAAATTTACTCCTTATTATTATTTTGTATTAAGATTCCGAAACGACTGAAAATGCAGTTTTTACCCCACAAAAAAAACATTTTCAGTTGTCTCGGCGCTTCTTCAATACAATCTTCTAAATTATACCATTTAAACAAACACAATTCAAGATACAAAGTTCCTGAATAATTCCCCTCAAAGCCTTTGCATTTTATGCACGCATATGGCAGTATTTTCTTAAAGCATTATTATAATATTTCTTTCATAGATAAAACCTATCATATTCCAACATGGACAGCTCACACTTTTCAGTCATATCAAAATTCGTCAAACCATATATTTTTTTGTTCTAATTAATTTTTTTAATATTTTTATTATAATGTTCCCATAAATATTGTGTTTTTCCATTTATTCTCCCTTTATATTGTATAAATAAATATAACAACAAAAGAGAAAAACACTACTTACGTTCATGAGTAGAAATACTCATTCTATGTGATAATATGTTTTTTCTTACAAAATTAAGTGAAGACAGAAGCGAATTATAAAAATGAGTGAAAACGAGTTTTCAATAAAATCCAAATCAATGGCGAAAATGAATCATAAGAAAGCAGTAAAAATATTCATAAGCATAACGGCAAGCACTATTACTATATTGATATACATGATGTTATACACAAAGTAATTAATGTAGTAATAATGGATACAATTATAGGTATTACAATATCGCTTATAAATAACTTAAAAAGATATTCTTTATAATATCTGCCTTTTGTGGATAATGAATAAGTAAAAGTTTTATAATCAATACTTGCATCGGCAAAGTCGAGATACCCTTTGTCTTTAAGGCTTTTTATTGCATTAAAAATATCAATGCCAGAGTATTTTTTGAATTTTCCAATACTGATTTAATTTTCGTGTGGCTGTTTTGATAACTTATAAAGTATTTTTCTTTCAATTTTTAATAACATAATGTTTTCCCCTTAGTATTTTTAAGGACATTATATCACAGAAAGGAGGTTTTTGATATGCCTGATATATTAGAAATAGCAATACCAAAAGATGAGTAAGAAAAAATCAAGGAGTCTGCTTCAACACTTATTCTCCCGAAAGAGGACAGAGCTGTACTTTTATTAAATGCGAATGCATTTAAAGCTCGCAAAGATATTGAAAAAGTAAAAAAGGCAGCTAACTATAGGAGGTATAGAAATGCAGAAAGGAATTAGCTCTTGTAGTTTAACCAGTTATGGTATCTTCTAATATTTTCAAAATTGCTATTTGAGTATATGTGTTATCGACTTTCATTATATCGTCAACTTTATTTTCGTCAATAAATTTGTCAGTTTTTGACTGATTTCATCAAGAATGTCAAAACCATTAATTTTCATATACTCTCTAAAACCATTGAAGTCTTTCAGGGGAATACACCTCCTTTCAAGGAGGATTTTAACACAGTACATTGAAAAACAAATACTAAGATAATTAAATGTCGAATTTTGATGTCGATATTTGCGATTGATTTTTTTTATATTCGCCGTTAATATAATACAAATGATGGCGGCAGTTGACAGGCTACATTGAGGATATCTAAAGTAATTTATCACAAGTATTTTGTCCATTACGGGGACAATGGATTCTCTTAAGTACCTTATCTACCGATTGGCAGCTTCATCATTGATGTAGTCGTAAAGGGAAAGTGCAATACTAACACATGTAAACAAAGTGCAGAAATCAATATCATAGCACATATATCCCAAAAAACTAACAACTAATCCAATGATAGCGTCCATAAACTCACTCCTTTCGGATGTAAGTCCGCCATCATTATTTTTATAATATCAAAACATTGTCCAACTATCAATTAAATAGTCGAAGTTTTTCCTTTAAAGAAACAAGACGGGAAAATGATAAAGAAAATATTTAAAAGGATATTTGTTGTTTTATTTCTTCTGTTTGTTGTTTTTTATCTTGCAATAATTACTGATTTGAACGAGAGTGTTGCGTGGAATATAGGAAAATTTGTATTTGTAGCATTTCTTATTGCCAGAAGTATAATTTCAGATATTCAAAGAAAAGGGCGCATCTGTGCTGTAATTCAAGTCTAACAAAACAAGTTACTTCAATGCTTTATTTCACAACAAATATTGGCAACAAAAGGATTGTTTTGGATATTGTCTGAACCGAAGGGGAAAGGATTAATTGCTATCCATTTCACTTCTTCCTGCCACACATAAAGGAGAAAATGAAAATATATCAAGGAAAACATACTTGCTGATTTTTTGAGAAAAAACAAACGGGAGGTTATCGCTATGGGTATAGATGAATATGATACTGAACTTCACGAAAAACACTTATGGAGATTGGTTATGAGAAGAGGCAGACTAAAGGTATTGCCAAATCAATTACTACTATGATTTCATTTCTAAAAAAAAAATGGGTTCTCATACAATATAATTACAGAAACACTTATAAATAATTTTAAGGTGTCTCCCTAGGGAGCTGAAAAGAGGATATTGATAAAATCTAAAATTTTTATTTGCTTCAAATAACAGGCGGCTACATTCTCCTAAGTTCGTAGCCGCCTATTGTTTTTTATTATAGCAATGAAATCTTACGATTTTAATAGATATCTTTAAATAGCCTTATTTATACTTTATATTCTTACCAGCTCCCTTACTCTTTATAAGCTTCTTGTATGCTACTTTTTTACTCTTAGGCACCTTTATGGTTGCCTTAGAATATATTCCTTTGAATGCATTTGAGCCAACATTAGAACTTTTAAGCTTTGTTGTACTTATCGTTATACTCTTTAGCTTCTTACATCCATAGAACGCCTGCTTGCCTATCTTCTTCACGTTCTTAGGAATTGTGATACTTGTCAATGCTGTACACTTGTTAAATGCTGTATCTCCTATTGTTGTAAGCTTGGCATCAAGAGTTACCTTTTTCAGCTTGGTACAGCCTGCAAATGCTGACTTGCCAATAGTCGTGACTTTACTACCAAGCTTTATCTCAGTAAGTGCCTTACAGTTATAAAATGCCTTGTCACCTATCTTTGTAAGATTAGCATTCAGTGTTACCTTCTTAAGCTTTTTACATCCGCTAAAGGCTTCGTTTCCGATTGATGTGATGTTCTTACCAAGAGTAATCGCTGTAATACCTGTCTTGTCCTTAAATGCTCCCTTGTTTATCGCTGTTACCTTGAATGTTTTACCTTTAAAAGTTACAGTTGCAGGTATTGTTACCTTTCCTGATGTTGCAGTTGTCTTTATGTAGGAAACTGCCTGCTTACTCGTAACCTTGTACTGTCCTTTTGACTTTGTATCTTTAAATGACTCTCCAACAAGAGGAGTGCTCACAGTTGTTCCCGGTTTCTCGGTTGTTGGCTTTTCAGTTGTTGGTTCTTCGGTTGTTGGTTGTTCAGGCATACTTCCGACAACAAATTTTTTATTGTTTTGACTTGCATACTGTTGGGCAAAGGAACCTTCCTCTCCATATATTGTAAACTGCGATGCACAACCATAAAATGCAGAAGTTCCTATACTCGTTACACTCTTTGGTATTTCTATACTTGTTAAGCTTCTACAACCATAAAATGCATCCCTCCCTATACTCGTTACGCCTGACGGAATTTCTATTGTCATCAGGCTATCACATCCCGCAAATGCAAAATTCGCGATAACAGTTACTGTCTTTCCTTCTATCGCACTTGGTATAATTACCTCTTCTGCACTTCCTATATATTTTGTAATATACAGGCTTCCATCGCTAAATCCAATATATTTGTATTCTTCTGTTTTCCCTTCTTCAAATGCAACCCCTGCAACAAATTTTATATTATTTTCTATTGCATACTCTTGGGCAAAAGAACTTTCCTCTCCATATATTGCAAACTGCAATGCACAACCATCAAATGCATAAGTCCCTATGCTCGTTACACTCTCTGGGATTTCTATACTTGTTAAGCTAGTGCAACCTTCAAATGCATAATCCTCTATACTCATTACACCTGACGGAATTTTTATACTTGTCAAACTACAACGATGAAATGCAGAATCCCCTATACTCGTTACACTCTCTGGGATTTCTATACTTGTCAAGCCTGTGCAATAACAAAATGCGCCCTGCCCTATACTCGTTACACTTTCTGGGATTTCTATACTTGTTAAGCTACTACAATAATGAAATGCATAATCCTCTATACTCGTTACACCTGACGGAATTTTTATACTTGTCAAGCCTTTGCATTCCTTAAATGCAGAATCCCCTATACTCGTTACGCTTGACGGAATTTTTATACTTGTCAAGCCTGTGCAATAACAAAATGCACCCCGCCCTATACTCGTTACGCCTGACGGAATTTCTATTGTCATCAGGCTATCACATCCCGCAAATGCAAAATTCGCGATAACAGTTACTGTCTTTCCTTCTATCGCACTTGGTATAATTACCTCTTCTGCACTTCCTATATATTTTGTAATATACAGACTTCCATCGCTAAATCCAATATATTCGTATTCTTCTGTTTTCCCTTCTTCAAATGTAACCCCTGCAACAAATTTTATATTATTTTCTATTGCATACTCTTGGGCAAAGGAGCCTTCCTCTCCATATATTGCAAACTGCAACGCACAACCATCAAATGCATAAGCCTCTATGCTCGTTACACTCTCTGGGATTTCTATATTCGTCAAACTTCTACAACCTTCAAATGCACCCCACCCTATACTCGTTACGCCTGACGGAATTTTTATACTTGTCAAGTTTGTGCATTCC
>CAMWGV010000016.1 GCA_947173945.1 uncultured Lachnospiraceae bacterium | reverse complement strand
GGATTATAATATACAGTTGTTTCACGTGAAACATGTAATAGTTCTTCATCAAGATGAAAAAACAGTATAATAAAGGAATCTTAATCAGGCACTTTATTTTAAAATGATAATAAATTTCTCCGTTTCAATATGAAAATCTATATATTGTGGTAGTATTAGATTTATGGCTATATTTAGATATGGCGAAAGCTCTAAGTAAGTGATATAATGTTGAAATATGGGAAAATGTTTGGAGGCACATTGATGGGAAGAATTATAGCTGTTGCCAATCAAAAAGGCGGCGTAGGAAAGACAACAACTTCAATTAATCTGGCAGCATGCCTTGCAGAAAAAGGTAAGAAAGTTTTAGCTGTTGACATGGATCCACAGGGGAACCTGACCAGCGGTTTGGGCGTTGACAAAAATGAACTTCCTCTTACTATATATGAGGCAATGTGTGGAGAATGCAATATTGGAGAATGTATGATAGTGCACCCTTTGGGTTCCCACAAATTGAATCTTAGCCTGATTCCGGCAGGAAGAAATCTTGCTGGTGCTGAAGTTGATTTTATTGAGTCTGATAGTAGGCAATACATATTAAAAAATATTCTTGACAGCATAAAGGATAAATACGATTTTATAATTGTAGATTGTCCTCCGGCACTTGGAATATTAACGGTAAATTCAATGACGGCGGCTGATACGGTTCTTGTTCCTATACAATGTGAATTTTTTGCTTTGGATGGATTGTCACAGCTTATTTATACGATTGACTTGATTAAGAAGAAGTTAAACAAGGCATTGGAGATAGAAGGTGTTGTATTTACAATGTATGATGCCAGGACGAATCTTTCGCTTGAGGTAGTAGAGAATGTAAAAAACAATCTTGACCAGTTCATTTACAAGACTATTATCCCAAGAAATGTACGGCTTGCAGAGGCACCGAGCTTTGGACTTCCGATTAATTTGTATGACAGTCGTTCCGCAGGAGCACAGGGGTATAGAGATTTAGCAGATGAAGTTATAAAAAACAAGCTTTACGCAAATTTGTAAAAATATTTCCTGATTATAATAAGGAATTAATTGCCACATTCAAAGGAGGAAATGTATGGCTACGAAGAGAGGGTTAGGTAGGGGTCTTGACAATCTTATACCAACAGATGAGGTGAAGCCTGCTCAGACGGCTGAAAAGCCAAACATAGGGGTTAAAGAAGTAATTAAAAAGGTTGAGCAGACTTTAAATATCAATAGAATAGAGCCGAATAAGTCGCAGCCTCGTAAAAAGTTTGATGAGGATGCTTTGGAGGAACTTGCAGATTCTATTAAACAGTTTGGTGTTATTGAACCGCTTGTGGTTACCAAGCGCAAAGGTTATTATGAGCTTATTGCCGGTGAACGTAGATGGAGAGCTGCCAGAATGGCAGGGCTTAAGGAAGTTCCGGTTGTTATAAAGGATTATACAGATCAAGAAATTGTAGAAATTGCTCTTATAGAGAATATTCAAAGAGAAGACCTTAATCCTATAGAGGAGGCAATGGCATATGAACGACTGATTAAGGAGTTTAACCTAAAGCAGGATGAGGTTGCGGAACGGGTTTCCAAAAGCAGAACCACAATTACAAATGCACTTCGTTTGTTGAAGCTTACAGATAAGGTTCAGCAAATGCTTGTGGATGACATGCTTACTACAGGACATGTCCGTGCTCTTATTTCCATAGAGGATGAAGAACTGCAATATGATACTGCCATGATGATTTTTGATAAGAAGCTTAGTGTAAGAGATACGGAAGCTTATGTTAAAAAGCTTTTGTCAGGTAAGCTTAAAAAAGCAGGTGATGTAGCTGTAACAGAGGAAAATCTGGACTTTTTATATAAGGATATTGAGGAAAAGCTAAAGGGTATTCTTGGAACTAAGGCAACTATAAAATCAAAAAATAAAAATAAAGGAAAAATTGAAATAGAGTACTATTCACAGGAGGATTTGGACAGAATAGTTCAAATGCTGTACAGTGCTAGTGAATAGAATAGTAGGAGGGAACCCAAATGACAGGTTATACTGTTTTTGGTATTGAAGCGAAGGCAGTTATTACTGTTTTAACGTTGTTAGTATTTATGCTTATTTGTCTTGTTATATTTGTTATTTATAAAATGAACATTATAACAAGAAAGTACAAAGTTCTTATGAGTGGCAAAAAGGGCGCTGATCTGGAAAAAATAATACGCGTTCGGTTTAAGGAAATGGATCAAGTCAAAGCTAACGCAAAGCGAATCACGAAAGAACATAAAGAGATTAAGAAACGTATTGGTTCATGTATTAGCAAGGTTAGTCTTATTAAATATGATGCATTTAATGAGATGGCAGGAAAATTGAGCTTTGTTATGGCTTTGTTAGATGATGAAAATACGGGTATAATATTTAATGCCATGCATTCCCGTGAGGGTTGTTTTACATATGCGAAGGAAATTATTAAAGGCGAATCTTACATTCCTTTATCTGATGAGGAAAAGGAAGCTCTTGAAAAAGCAAAAACCGTAGATGAGGAAATTGAAGATTTGACCAGCGAGGCTGATGGAGAGGATGAGTTTGGCTTCGATATAAAGGAGGATTAATTAAAATGCTGGATATGAAATTTGTCAGGGAAAATCCTGATATTGTTAAGGAAAATATAAAGAAGAAGTTTCAGGATGATAAGCTTCCACTTGTTGATGAGGCCATAGAGCTTGATAAGCAGGCAAGAGAAATTCAGCAGGAGGCTGATGACCTTAGGGCAAAGAAAAATGTTATTGCAAAGCAGATAGGTGCACTTATGGCTCAGGGAAAGAAGGATGAGGCTGAGGAAGTTAAGAAAGAGGTTACTAAGAATGCAAGTCGACTTGCTGAGCTTGAGAAACAGGAGCCTGAAGTTAAAGAAAAGCTTAAAAAGATTATGATGGTTATTCCAAATATTATAGATGAATCCGTTCCTATAGGAAAGGATGACTCAGAAAATGTTGAGCTTGAAAGATTTGGAGAGCCGGTTGTTCCTGATTTTGAAATCCCATATCATACAGAAATTATGGAACGGTTGAATGGTGTAGATTTAGATAGTGCACGTAAGGTCGCAGGAAATGGATTTTATTATCTCATGGGAGATGTGGCAAGACTTCACTCCGCTATTATTTCATATGCCAGAGATTTTATGATTGACAGAGGCTTTACTTACTGTGTTCCTCCATTTATGATTCGAAGCGATGTCGTTACAGGAGTTATGAGTTTTGCGGAAATGGATGCCATGATGTATAAAATTGAGGGCGAGGATCTTTACCTTATAGGTACAAGTGAACATTCCATGATCGGAAAATATATTGACACTATGATTGATGAGGAGACATTGCCACATACACTTACAAGCTATTCCCCTTGCTTCAGAAAAGAGAAGGGTGCACATGGAATTGAGGAGAGAGGTCTTTACAGAATTCATCAGTTTGAAAAACAGGAAATGATAGTTGTGTGCAAGCCGGAGGACAGTATGGATTATTTCCATAAGCTTTGGAGAAATACAGTTGATCTGTTTCGGTCAATGGATATTCCGGTAAGAACGATAGAGTGTTGTTCCGGTGATTTGGCTGACCTCAAGGTAAAGTCATATGATGTTGAAGCATGGTCACCTCGCCAGAAGAAATATTTTGAGGTGGGAAGTTGTTCCAATCTTGGAGATGCACAGGCGAGAAGACTTAAGATAAGGGTGAAAGGGAAAGATGGAAAATATTTTGCCCATACGTTAAACAATACAGTTGTTGCACCTCCACGTATGCTTATTTCATTTTTTGAAAATAACTTAAATGAAGATGGAAGTATTAATATTCCTGAGGTGTTAAGACCTTATATGGGTGGAAAATCTGTTATAAGCCCAAAGGAATAAATGCTACAAAAGTTTAAAGTATAATTATTTGGTTTTAAATTACATTTTTAGGAAAGGAGACGCAAATGCATTCTTATCTTAGAGCGGTTGGTTTTAGCCAGTACAAATCAAGAAAACAGCTTGAAAAGATATATTATAGCACCTTAAGAAGTCCTAATCGTAAGATTATCACTACTATAAGTATTGATACGTCTCTTATTCAGATTGAAAAGGATTTTGGACCAGGGATTGGGTTGGCACTTATAGGTGAATATGATATAAATGGTGCACTTTCTATTGAGCACTATTATCCATATCTTAAGGGAGAGGTATTTTCCGAATATGAAGGTATTTCCATAGAAAAGCAGACGGATAAGGAATCCTATGCCGGGGTATGTGATGATTACAGACTTGGAATGACGCTTATATTTTATTTGCTTAATATTGCTGATTATGCAAAGTCGAAATGGCTTAATTATTCAAATAGACATTTAAAAAATGTTAAGCTGTCCGGACTTTCTATTGGAGCCACTGTATTATTGGGTGTTCAAAGAGATAAAAACCAAAAATGGGTGGATGCACAGCAAAGAGATTTGCGAAACAAGCTTTTGGCAGCAGCCAGAAATGGAGACACTGATGCGATAGAAAATCTTACGCTTGAGGAAATGGATATTTATACTTCTGTAAGCGGAAGAATCCACAGGGAGGATATTCTTTCGATTGTAGATACGAGCTTTATGCCATGCGGTGTTGAGTGTGACCACTATATGATATTAGGGAATATACTTAAGGTGGAAAAGCTTACAAATGAATTTACGGATGAGAAGGTTTACAATCTGCTTGTAGAGGCAAATGATATTATAATCAGTATTGGTATAAATGAAATTGACCTTCAGGGAGAACCGAAAGAGGGTAGACGATTTAGAGGAGAAGTATGGCTTCAGGGGTATGTTAGAATATAACATACCCCTGAAGTTTTGATTTAATAATTCGTTATCTGTAGCTGTCAGTTATCATATAATTATAGTTCAATATAGTAAGGACAAATATCTTCATAGCTGCCATCCTTCAGGCGGAAGCCGTTTGGGATTGTGCCAAGCTGCTGAAAGCCAATACGTTCATACAAATGCCTGGCATGTACATTGGTTGCAACAACGGCATTAAACTGTAACAGCTTAAAACCAATATGATTTGCCTGTTTCATGCAGTCAAGCACAAGCTGCTCACCAATGTGTAAGCCTCTTGCATGGGATGACACCGCATAGCTGGCATTACATATATGGCCGCATCGCCCCACATTGTTGGGATGTAATATGTACAGTCCGACAATTTTGCCGGTGTCTTTTTCTTCTGCAACACCACAATAGCTCTGGCTGGCAAAAAAATCCTTCCCAGAGCTTTCGGTCAGACAAGCTTCCTGTGGAAATGCAATACCTTCTTCAACGACTTCATTCCAAATGGAAATCATGGAAGAGAGATCCTGTTCATTATATTTTCTTATTATAGTTTTTATCATATATGTTTTCTCCGTAATCACTATGAACATCAGCTCATTTCTTAGCAGGTTCCTTTTGGAACGTGCATACAGGAAACGCAGTTTCCTATATAACATAATTTGTTTTGCCCATTAATTTATAAATTTTCTCGGAACTGCGGGATGTGCCATAAGCGGATTTGATTCAATGCGAACCATATCGCCAACCTTGAAACTTGTATTGGTAAGGTCTATTGTAAAATGTGAAACACCCGCACAGCCGACAATAGGTACATGCTTTCCATTTATCGTAAATGTTCTTATGTGATGCTTAGGACGAAGCTTAAGCGAAATTAAATGAAGAACTCCACTCAAAAATTGGTCCGGAATGTCAGAGTAGGACAAAAAGATTCCGTCTGCATGTCCGGCACGTACAATGCCAAGCCGGGAGTCCCGTTTCAGCTTTGCGGTTGCAAGATAACCAACAGTGCTTCCTTTTGGCAATTCCATTGTCTGATATATAGGAGCTTCGGTCCACATCGCACATTTAAGGCGCCTTGCCTGGTGATAGGAGGTTTTACCTATAATGGCAGAGCCTACACGGACACCATCCATGCCTAGGTCTCCTAACAGCACGGTTGCCTGAGAATTGCTTACATGTCTTAACCCGGTGTTAATACCTTGTGATTTTAAAGCTTTTAAAGCAGTTTTAAAACGTTCAAGCTGCGTATTGACATTCTCTTTATATTTTTTAGGGCGTCCATGAAGGTGTGTGTAACAGCCATCAACCTGTATATATTTATTAATCTCTGATAAATCAGGAATTTGATTCCAGAAAAAACCGTATCTTCCCATGCCTGTATCTATCGCAATATGAACGTGAGGTTTGGAGCCACCTGCTTCTGAGACCTTCTTTAAAATATTAGCCTGTATAATGCTTCCTACAACAAATGTTATATTTGCATTGTTAAGTTTAACTGCCTCCTCATATGACATACATGGGGTGAGGAGAAGGATTGTTTCGGTGCAACCAAAGCTACGGAGGGCAAGTGCCTCCGCCGTATTTGTAACAGCAAAATAATCAAGGCCATTTTTTTTGAGCAGGTCATATTCTGCTTTTAAACCCATTCCATAACCGTTTTCTTTTATTACTGCAATAATCTGTTTATCTGTGATTTTTCGAATAACTTTAATGTTGTGGGAAATAGCAGCCCTGTCTATGACAAGTGTTGTCTGTTTGTCAAAAATCTGATTTTCGTTTTGTTCCATTTATAAATCCTCACAATGATTTAATTTGTTTAGGTAATTGGGAAACTCGTTTTCGACATTTGTTGTACGAAATATCTCATAACTTAAAATAATGAGTTTGTCAATTACCTGAATTATTTTAAATATTATCGTAGATGCTAATTAAAATAATTATAACATATTATAGCAGTTTTTTTAATTTACTATTTACTTTTCTGATAGATTAATTTAAAATACATAAGGATTGATGATATGTCGCTATAGCTCAGCTGGATAGAGCGACCGCCTCCTAAGCGGTAGGCCGGAGGTTCAAATCCTCTTAGCGACGCTGAAAAAAAGCTGAGAACCTTGATTTTACAAGGTTCTTAGTTTTTTGTTTTCATGGCTGTTAATAAAAATCAAGTTTCTGCTAATTTTTCCAAGTACGTGTTAAATCAGCCCTTATTGCAAAATTAAGCTTATTGTGATATTATTTGTAGTATTAGTTTTTATTTAATCTAAATTAGAAAACATTGTTACAACTATAATTCGGAGGTTACAGATGAAATCGGGAAGATCGCAATCAATACTTACAATTAGTGCAGTTGCATTTGTTGCTGCTTTTTTGGTTGATATGTATTTAATAATAGCAGCGGTTTCTAATATAGAGCTTATTATAGCTGTTTCACTTATTGTTATTGTGGATACTTATTTTCTTGTTGATGGAATTCTTGCTAAGGTTGATGAAGTTGTTTCGATTAATATTGACAAACAAAATGAACTTACAAAGGTTGAGAAGGGAATATATTCCGTTGCAAAGCGTGAGGAAATATCAAGAGGACAGAGTATGGCTGCAATTATTGATGTTGTGCTTGATATGAAAGAAGAAAATGACAGGATTGCGGCACAGCTTATGGAGCAGGACAAGCTTTTGGCAAAGCTGTTTATTAAAAAAGATATGGACAACACGACAAAGATGGTAAACAGTAATGAGAGAATCGCTGTTCTTCTTGCACAGATGGCAGCAGCAAACGCAAAATCTCAGGACGAGTCGATTGAAATACTCAATGAAATGCAAAAGCGTCTTGATGAGGGAAAGTTAGATTATGATAACAGTTATAATGAGGTGGAAAAAGCGTACTCAAAGCTCACTTCAGAAAATATAGGGCTTGGAATTGATTACCAAAAGCCGGATGCTGACGATGCAGAACCTGAGAGTAATCATAATAAATCTGATGGCGAAGAACGTGAGGATTATCATAAATTTGATGATGATATGAAACTTGAAGATTATAGTAAGTTTGATGACGACATGAGACTTGAAGATTATCATAAGCCAAATGATGACATGAGACTTGAGGATTATCATAAGCCAGATGATGACATGGGACTTGAAGATTATAGTAAGTTTGATGATGATATGAGGCTTGAGGATTATCGTAGACCGAACGATAAGGATTTTGAGGATGATGACCAAAACCCCAATGGTGATAAGGAGTTTAAAGAAGATTACCTAAAGGCCGAAGATGATATAATTACGGATGGAAATTACCGGGAGCTGGATGATGATATAAAATTTGATAAGAGGTATCCTGGTCCTGAGGAAAGTTATCGGGAACTGGATGATGATGACATATGGTTTGAGGAAGATGATCAAAGACATGATAGTGTAGAGCTTGGGAGAAGGGCTCAACCATTTGATGATACAGAGCTTGAGAAAGGTTATCAAAGACCTGATGATATGGAGGATGAGAAAAGCTTCCGAAGATTTGATGATATGGCGCATGAAGGAGATTTCCGTAGGCTGGATGATATAGGATTTGAGGAAAATTATCGAAGGTCCGGCGATATGGGATTTCAAGAAGATTATAAAAAATCCGATAATGATTTAGGGTTTGAAAACGGTTATCAAAGATTTGATAATGAGGACATGGAGTTTGACGGAATTTATCAAAGACTTAGTGACGATGATACGCAGTTTGACGGAATTTACCGTAGGCTGGATGATGATGACACAGAGTTTGATGGAATTTATCAGCGCCTCGGTAATGAACATACAGAGCTTGATGACATTTACCGCAAGCTCGATGATGAGCAAAAAGAGCTGGACGATATTTATCGGGATTTTAAGGAAAACAATAAAAAACAAGGCGTGGCACAATATCCACATTTACGGATGATGGAATTATAGTCCACATGGCAGGAATGGTGTATGAACTATGTGATTTTGGATCTTGAATGGAACCAATGCTATGGGGGACATGAATATGAAAACCCAAGAATGCCATTCGAGATAATTGAGATTGGAGCTGTAAAGCTCGACGAAAAATTTAATATTATAGATTTCTACTCCAGTATAGTAAAGCCACGGTTGTACAAAAAGCTTCAGCCTCATATTAAGGCTATATTAAATTATGATGAAGCAACACTGAGAAAGGGCAGACCGTTTGACATGGTATGCCGGGAGTTTATAAAATGGTGCGGAGAGGATTATATATTCTGTACGTGGGGAACCATGGATTTAAACTATCTTCAAACGAACATGGATTACTACTATATGAAACAGTTGGAACGGCCACTCAAATATTACAATGTCCAGCAGATTTATGCCGATGTTGCCAGTACGGATGGTCAGATATCCAAATTGGAAAAAGCAGTTGCCCATATGGAGGTGGAAATAGACAGACCATTTCACTCGGCTGTAAATGATGCATACTATACAGGTAAGATTTTAGCAAAAATAAAGCCTAAGGATTTGGATGACCGATACTCTTATGATGTTTACAATGTTCCGACGGAAAAGGATGAAGAGATTATATCTTATCACAAGCATTATATGGAGCACATAACAAGGGTATTTGAGGATAAGACAGAAGCTTTGTCTGATAAGGAACTATTGACGATAAGGTGTTATAAATGTGGCAAAAAAACTTCGAAAAAGATAAAATGGTTTGTTAATTCGCAAAATACGTACGCATGCGTTGGACGCTGCTGGTATCATGGATTGGTAGCTGGTAGGATTCGATTTAAACAAACGAAGGATGGTAAGGTATTTGCCATAAAGACAATGCTGCCAACAGATAAGGTAGGTATGGAAAATATCCGGGACAGACAAAATGAACTAAGAGAAAAGCGTCAAGAGAAAAGACATATAAAAAAGAAAAGACAATTATCCGAATAGTAAGTAGACAGCCCCTTTCATTAAAGGGGCTGTTTGCTTACTATTCCTGCTTTTCGTGGATATATGGAAGGTGTCTTTTTGATTTTTTTAATAAAGGGAAAGCTTCGTCCGATATCTGATGAGGGAAGAGTAAGGCTTACCGTTTTTTCATGGTTACCACCAAGCGTTTGTATCGCTTTTTTTGCATTTTCAAGCTCATCCGATATGGATTCCGTTTTATATGGTATAAAATATCCGTTTATCTTAACAAATGGAAGACAATATTCCGACAATACGGACATATTTGCCACTGCTCTTGAAACAGCCAAATCGAAATGCTCTCTGAGAAAATCATCCCGTCCGCCGTCTTCCGCCCTGCCATGTAAAGCAGTGCAGTTTTTAAGAGATAGGGTATCTATAACATTTAAAAGAAATTTAATACGTTTATTGAGGGAGTCATATAATGTTATGTCCAACCAAGGAAATGCTATTTTGAGCGGTATTCCCGGAAAGCCGGCACCGGTTCCTACATCTATGACACTTATGTTTTTTGACAGGTCGAAGTACTGGGCAAGTGCAAGGCTGTCTATAAAATGTTTTAAAATAACATCGTCACGGTCTGTTATTGCAGTCAGATTCATAACCTTATTTTGCTCGATGAGCATTTCATAAAATTTATCAAACTGCTCAAGCTGCTGATCTGTCAGCGTATGACTACCATTTGTTATATTTTCTACATAGGTTCTTAATCGTTCCATAAAGTACTCCCATCGCAAGTCATATTATATTTACGCTTCGCACTTTTAGTGCTTCATATGATGATTGCCATTCGCCGCTCGCTATGAACAAGCTCCGGCAGCCACCTCATGACATTATAGCACACAAGTATTTTTTTTTGAATATGTGTCAACAATCTTTATATGCGATATGCAAATTATCTTTTGGGAGGTTGTTATTTTGAATAGGAGATCAAAAATATACTTACTTGCTCTTATATGGGCAGCAGTTTTAATTCAGTTATTTATTAATTCATCCGTGAACAGAGAAAAGAAGATGGTCACGCAGGTCATGAGTCAGGGAGTGGAAAACTTGTCTGAGGGCAGTGTGAGGGCTTATGCTTTTTATGGAGAAGAAGAGCTTGGAGTGGGCGCGAAAGAGGTAATGGTAAAAAATCTTGCGAAAAGCTTGGGAATTGTTTCTGGTTATGAAATAAATCACAGGAAAGATAAGGATAATGAGACAACAGAACTGTCAAAACAAGGAAAGCAGGGAGATACAACGATAAGGCTCATATCTATTGCCGTGGCAGACGATTATGGACAGCAGATATGGGAAAATTATGTGCTTATTGATATAGAGCTCAAAGGTTCGGCAGGACAGGCGGTATATGATTATAAGGAGAAGCTTGTTAAGCTATGTGATGACTTAGGAATGAGGGCTAATACAAATATTTATATTTGTACACAGAAAAAGGGTAAGATGATAGATACAGAGATTGAAACGGAAGTAAATGATTTTATCAAAAGTATGGATGCTACAGAAGTTAAGCGCATTGAGCTTGAGGATGGCATATGTGTATATGCATACAGCAGTGGCATAAATGAATATGTTTATCAGGATGGAGAAAAAGTCAATGTAAATATTGCAATCACATATGATAAAACGGAAGATTTGACGCTGATTCATAAGGCCATACCATTTGTAGATAAATCATTTTAAATTCATCAAATTGTCTTAATGTCATAAACACTGGATTTCCTGTTATGTAATTACAATATGCTGACATGAAATCCAGTGATAATAATCTTATAATATATCATGTATTTAAAAAGGAATTATTTTTGCTTGTCTGTCATATTATGGTTTAAAAGATGTGCAGGCAGAGGTATTTGCCTGGCAATTATAAAGGATGGCGATTAACATTAAAAAACTAATTGGCAGGATTTTGTTTATTATGCTGTGCATTGTGTCAGTGTTACTGACCGGATGTAAAGGTGTCGGAAAGGAGGAGGGGAGAAAGGACATAGAATTTACGGTATGTGATGATACCAGACTGCCAGACGAACTTAAGCAAATCATTGACGAAAAGAAAGAAAAAATGTTTAAATTGACATACATAAGCGGTGAGTATCTTTACATTGCCGTAGGATACGGAGAACATAGCAGGTCTACCTATAGCGTGGTTGTAAATGATTTATTTTTGACAGAAAATGCACTCTATTTTGATGCAGACCTGAAAACGGAATCAGGAACAGCATCGGATGCATCAAATAATACCGGCGCACCATCTATGTACCCATATATAGTCATAAAATGCGAAAAGATAAATAAACCGGTTGTGTTTAATGTTGACTAGGGAATTGATTTTAAGAATAAAAGAAAATATTTGGGAATATATATAAATCATAGATAATTAAAATTGGGTAGTATGGAGGTCGTATGGATTTTATAAGGAAAGATATACATACCAGTATTTTGAAGGCTTCAAAATACTCTCAGCTTACGATAGATGATGATTTCAATATTCCGGATTACAAGGATGATATAGAAAAAATAATTGCGACAGATGGATGTGTCGTAGTTGACGATGTTATTGCTGATGACGGAAAGGTTCGGGTTGTAGGGACCGTTTTTTTCAAGGCATTGTACAAGACAGACAAAGAAAAACAAAATTTAGAGGTATATACAGGGGAAATACCATTCGAGGACATAGTAAATGTTGACGGTGTTACAAAAGCAAACAGGGTAGAAAGCAGGTGCCAGATAGAGGATCTGACGGTAAGTGTAATTAATTCGCGAAAACTGGAGGTCCGGGGACTCATTGGTAATGAGGTATGTGTATTCAAAGAGGATAAAGTGAATGCTGCTGTTAATCTGGAAAATGCACAGGGAATCGAATGTCAGTATAAGAAAACCTCATTTACGGAAACGGCAATATGCAAGCATGATGTTTTCCGAATCAAAGAGGATATAGATATACCAAAAAGTAAACCAAACATATGTAATGTGCTTTGGTCTTCGGTAGAGCTCCGCAATATGGAAACAAAGGCGGGAGATAATTCTCTCATGATAAGGGGAGAAGTGGAGATATTCGTTGTTTATAAGGGACAGGATGAACATTTACCTATCCAGTATTTATTCTCTGTAAGGTCAATCACAAAGGAAATAGAATGTCAGGGTGCCAAAGAGGGGATGATACTGGAATCAAACTGCACACTTGGCAAGGGTGATGTTGTCATACGACAGGATTCAGATGGTGAGCCTAGAATTATAGGTGTTGAGTACTGTGTTGACATGAGCATAAAAATGTATGAGGACAAAGAGGTAACCATTTTAAGTGACCTTTATTCCCCGCAGGTGGAGTGCGAGCCAGAAACGGAGATGTTCGAATATGAAAACCTTTTGATGCGGAATGTGGCAAAAGCAAAGGTAAGCCATAGGAAACGTATTAACGGAGAAACTACGAAGCTGTTACAAATATGTCATGTGTATGGAAGTGTGGACATAGATGAAGTAAAGGTGGAAAAACCGGATGAAGTAATGGATACGGATAACGGAACAGATAACAACCCTGAGACGAATGGAAATATATATATTTCAGGTGTAGTTAAATGTAATGTGCTGTATATATCAAATAGTGATGACCCAATGAGCTGCATGAACATACATGTGCCATTCGAATATATGGTGGAGACAGTTCCACTTTCGGGTGACGAGTCAATACGAATTGTTCCGGGTCTGGATCAGCTTGGGGCAAATCTGCTCAACAGCGAGGAACTGGAAATAAAGGCTCAGGTAAGTCTGGGAATATCGGTATTTGCAAAGACGTCCTCCAAGGTTATAACCGATATGAAGTTGTGTGACATAGACTATGAAAAGAAGGCATCCATGCCGGGAATCGTAGGCTATATTGTTAAAAAAGGTGACACTATATGGTCAATAGCGAGAAAATATTATGCAACAACTGAATCAATCAGAAAGGTAAATAATCTTGAATCAGACATAATTAAGGAGGGTGACCGCCTTATAGTTGTAAAATCATAGAGAGGTTTGGGGATAGAAGTGGCTGTCGCATTAAAATTCGAGTTGTATGGCTCGCCTGCGGCAGTCACTTTCTTTTATTCTTTATTAGTTACATTTTTAATTACAATCTGTTCCTGATTGTAAATATGTTCATTCATAACACGCTCGGCTGTTTCTGCGTCGCCAAGTAAAATTGCATTTGTAATCTGGTCATGCTCAGTTACAAGGTTATCGTGATAAGAGAAATCCTTTACATATTCTACCCTGTAACGATATACCTGTTCCCGGAGATTTAATGCAATTGTTATAAGACGCGGATTTTTTGAGAGCTGATATATCGTGTTGTGAAAAGCCTCGTCTGCCTCCACAATTGCAGGAACAAGCTTGGAGTTTATGGCTTCCCTGAAGGCAATACATACCTGCTTGAGCTCCTCCTTGCCCTTATCATCTATACGTTCACAGGCGAGCCTTACGGATAATGCTTCAATTGCCATTCTGACTTCAAGTGCATCCTTAAGGTCCTTTACAGTAATGTTTGCAACCTCAGCACCCTTGCGTGGAATCATAACAACAAGACCCTCAAGCTCAAGCATACGGATAGCTTCTCTTACAGGTGTACGGCTTACACCGAGCTTGTTGGCAATGGTCACCTCCATAAGACGTTCGCCAGGTTGAAATTCACCCTGCACGATTGCATTTCTAAGTGTTCGGAAGACGACCTCTCTTAATGGAAGGTACTCATCAATATTTATATCAAGCTTCATAGTTATTATTCATTCCTTTCGCTTTGTTTGGCTGCGAATTGTAGCGAATCATCATATAGTTTCGCCACGTTTCTCAGGCATTTACAGGTTTTGTCACAAATATATCTGTTGCAAGCTCAAGCTCCCCAATGTGAATTGCGGCATCCCATGCCTTTTCTGAATCCGTAAAAATACCAAATACAGTTGGTCCGCTTCCACTCATTATGGCATTTAATGCACCATATTTTTTCATGGCTGCCTTTATCTGATTTATTTCAGGATACAAATTTGTAGTAACGGTTTCCATTACATTTTCCATAGTGGAAGCAACTTTAATTATATTATGGTCTTCGAGAGCTTGAAGCATACCGTCTGTATCGGGACGTGAGGTCAGTTCATCACATTTAATATTGTTATATATGAGGGCAGTACTTACACCAATCGGTGGCTTAACTACAAGAACCGAGCAATCAGGGAGTCCTGTAACAGGGGTAAGTATTTCACCGATGCCCTCAGACAATGCAGTTTTACCAAGTATGCAGAAAGGAACATCAGCCCCCAGCTTAACCCCCAGCTTCATCAGGTCATCTGTTGTGGCATTCAGTGAAAATATATCATTTATTGCTTTCAGGGTAGCGGCACAATCTGAACTGCCACCTGCCATGCCTGCTTCAATCGGAATGTTTTTTGTCAGTTTGACGTGAACATCCCCACTTACATTGTATTCCTTAAACATGAGAAGTATAGCTTTGTAAATAAGATTGCTTTCATCTGTCGGAAGCTCAGGCTTGTTTGTTTCTATTTCAATGTTGTAATTTTCGGCCTTTGAAGAAGAAAAATCTTCCCCAGATTTTTTTTCTGAAACCGTAAATTCAAGCTCATCAAATATATTTAAATTTTGCATAATCATCCGGACATCATGGTATCCGTCCGGTCGTTTTCCGAGTACGTCAAGTGCAAGATTTACCTTGGCATATGCCGTGTAGGTTTTTGTAATAGTATTCATACTGCCTCCGCTAAATAAGATGCTTTCATAGTATCAGTTTTAAATTATTTTGTCTAGAAGAAGCTGGACGAAAGCGCTTGGAAATTGAAAAAAGTTATATAATAATTTTTTCTAATCTAGGGTTAAGTAATCCTATTTAAGGACGATATATATATTGAAAGTACATGAAAGTACAGGCCTATAAAAGATATAAAGCTCTTTCAACTAAGATGATGGTATCATGAGTTGGAGGGGCTTAATCTAGCATCCAGATATATTGGATGTTAGTAAATAAAATAAAACCAAGGAGGGTATGGGAACATGGAATTAAATGGAGTTAATTCAAGTAGTGCGTACACAGCAACATACTCCGCTTCAAGCAGCACAGCTAAGAAAGAAACTGTTACAGCTTCTACAGAGGATTCTGCTGTAGTATATGAGAAATCAGAGGCTTCAAGCAAAGCCGCTTCAGCTACTTACACTGCAACAACAAAGAGTGCAAGTAAGGCTGACACAGCAACGATTGAGAAATTAAAGCAGGATGCAGAGGCTCGTTATGCACAGCTTCAGTCATTGGTTGATAAGTTGCTCACAAAGCAGAGTGAGACTCACAAGTATGCAACACTTGGAGATTTGATGACAGCAGTTAAGGATGGCAAGATTGCTGTAGATCCATCGCTTGTTGAGCAGGCAAAGAAGGATGTTGCAGATGACGGCTACTGGGGTGTTGAGCAGACAGCTTCCAGAATCGTAGATTTCGCAAAGGCTTTAACCGGTGGTGATTCAGAAAAGGTTGAAGAGATGAGAAAGGCTATCGAGAAGGGATACAAGGATGCTACTAAGACTTGGGGAAGTAAACTTCCTGATATATCACAGAAGACACGTGATAGAGTAAACGAGCTCTTAGACCAGTGGGCTGATGAAGCAAAAAAGTAGTTATAACTACATATTAGAAAGCAGAACAAAGTTTACTATTAAAGAAAAAAGCGAAACGGTGTTTCGCTTTTTTATTTGTTGATTTAAGCATCTATGGCATCATACATATTTTTAATTAATTCTCTTAAGGTGTATTCTTTATCAGAGGAATCAATAACAGAAATTGCTTTGCTTACATTTGGCATAGTGCTGAATTCCTCAAGCAGAGGTGTATAATCCTGCCAGCTTCCATCGAATAAAAGATTTTCCATATGTCCCATATCCGGTGTTGTTCCGTTTTCGTTATAAAACATTTCAATTGCCTCATTAATACTGCCTGCCCCACAGGAATAGGTGTTGGTTTTAAGAGAGCCACCCGAATCACCGGAATAATCAGAAAGATCTGCGGATTCAAAAGCAAACCCATATGACTGTTCGGAAGCTTCATGGTCTGTTGAAATTGCAAGACGTATGATGTAGGAGCGTCCCTCTAAGGATGGTGTTTTGCGGTCTATAGCTTCACTTTCAGATATACCGTTGACAAGCTCATTTACCATTTTTTCTCCTTCACAGCCTGTAAAGATTAGAGACGTGCATGTGATTAAAAAGAAAAGCTTTATCACATTTCCGGCAGAGACTTTTTCCATGGAATGTTCAGAGGTCTTTTGTAGTGAACTTTGCCGGCATTTTTGTACTATCAATAAAATCGTAGGAATAATTAAGCTTATAGCAATATCTGCCCATAGTATATATGCCACCACAAAATCTCTGAACCATGAAACGTTATAAAGTATCATAGCAATAAGAACCAGAAGAGTAATTGCCAATGTTGCCCATTTATAGCTTTTTTCCCGTTCCAGTCTGAACATGGAGCCGGCAAATTCCTTTGCATAAAACATGTATCCGCTTGCTGTTGCAAAAACACCGATTATCCAGAATGCAAAAATCGGATAGTCAAGCCGTTCTACAGTCCCGTTTGCGAAGGAGGATGCCTGCATTACATTCAAGGCTGAGCCCTGACCATGTCTTACCCAGCCTTCTCCAAGAATGCCCACAACATAAATGTATGACAGTACGATAGCTATAACAATCCATATGAAGATATTAAGGCTGTTTTTCCACTGGTGTTTACGCTCCCTGTAAATTGTCATTATCATCAGCTCTACTGAGCTTAAGACAATTAAAACACCATAGCTGCCAGCCCATAGACTACCTGAGGTAATTACAGAGACATCAAGCTTTGGAATTGAAAAGACTTCCCACTGTATATTAGTTATTGAAAATACAACAACGAAAATAAGGGGAATAATCATCCACCAAAATAAAAATTCCAAAAGACGTCCACGTTTTTCAATATCACGTGCTGAACCATAGCCGCATATCAGCACAAAGGAAATGATAATTACCCATAGATTAAAGCTTCTAAGCATATATTGCTGCACAATAAGTGAAAAAAACAGGGCAACAAGAGATGCTTTAATTACATATCGTAAGGAATAAATGCCTTCCAGTATCCGACCAAAAGTTCCCATTGAGGTGTGAAGTGTATCAATAAAACCTAAAGGAAAGCTTCTGGAAAATCCATAAATAATAATACAATATAAACTAAACATGATGAGCCCGAAAAGTAGGGCAAATATGTGGTAGGTGCCTGCAAGCCTGGTTGTAATAAAAGGTACAAGAATTATTCCCACAGGTATATTTTCAAGGATTCCGATACGAAGAACCTGTCTTGTAGATATTTTTCCGTTATCAAGATACATTTATTATCACTCCTCTTTGCGCTTTAAACGTCTTTTATTTTTTTTCTGTGCCCACATAGGACGATTGACCATTACCTTAATTGGTGACCGGACTAAAAAGTCCTGACTTCCTTCCATTCCGTTTATACCGCCACCTACAGTTGGTGCCATATAAGGAACTCCGAAGCTTGTAAGCTCTGACAAATGGATTGCTATTATAAGAAGTCCCAGTATAAATCCGTAAAGTCCAAAGCATGCCGAGGTAAGAAGGATAAAGAATTTCAGTAGTCGGAAAACCGAGGCAAAAGCTTCGTTTGGTATGGCAAATGATGCAATGGCTGTCAGTGCTACTACAATTACTACCATTGTACTGACTATTCCTGCATCTACAGCTGACTGTCCTACAATAAGACCGCCAACAACTCCAATTGTATTTCCGAGAGGTCCGGGGAGACGTATACCGGCTTCCCTTAAAAGCTCAAACAGAAATTCCATAATTAAAACCTCCAGCACAATGGGAAACGTTACAAGAGATCTGGCGGATGATATTGCATACAAGAGCTTTGTGGGTATTATTTCGTTCTGGTAAACGGTAACTGCTACATAAAAGCCGGGCAGGGTGACAGAAATAAAGGTTGCGATATATCTTAAAATTCTGGCAAAAGTGCCTGCTGCCCATCTGTTATAGTAGTCATCGGATGCCTGAAGTAGCATATTAAAATTTGCAGGTGCAATTATGACCTCAGGGGAATTATCAAATACGATTGCAACGCGACCTTCCGTAATCGCAGCTGCAACTTTATCCGGTCGTGTAGTGGACTGAAAAATAGGAAATGGCGAATATGGTGTTTCCTCGAGAAGATGCTCAGCCATTCCGCTATCGTATATTGCGTCTATATCATACTTGTCCAAACGCTCTTTGATATCTTCCACAAGTCCTGGCTTTACAATGTCAGATAAATACATGATGGCATAGTCGGTTCTGGAACGTTGACCAATAAAGCTTTGTTCAACCTTAAGCTTTGAATCCCGAATACGTCTTCTGATGAGTGCTGTTGACTGGCGAAAGCCTTCGTTAAAGCTGTCTCTTGGCCCTCTCATTCCAGCCTCACTGTCGTTTGTGTTTATTCCTCTTAACGGCAGTTTTTTAGTGGACATGATAAGTGCTTTTGCATATCCGTCCACAAATATTGCAGTGTCGCCTTTAAGCACAGAGCCTATGACAAGGTCAAAGGATTTTTCCTCCTTTATATCTACGGTTTGTGCCTCGCGATAAAGTATGGATTCCCATAAGTCCTTTTCACTCTCATATCTCCACTCATAGGAGACAGGCTTGATTATTGTTTCTTCTACCATATTGTTATCAGTAAGACCGTCAATATAAATAATGTGAATTCTGACAGAACCCTGCTCTCTTTCTATAATAAATGTTTTTTGAACGGCATCCCCACATTTATCAAAGAGTGTGTTTAGTACAGACACATTTTCATCAAGCTCCTGCTTAATATTGACTTTTAGTTTGTTATTACTGTCAAATAAATTTTCTGTATCCATGCTTTGATTATTATTTGCCATGTCAATCCCTCTTAAATATTCAAAAATAGTAGAAATAGTATGTACCATTTTTTTCTTATCATGCAGAAAAATCAAAAAGTACTTTTATTAACCTTGCTAAGTACCGGAGGCTTCAAAGTACCCTGCGTGCAATATGGTCTATATAGTTTAAAAAAAGTAAAAATGGGAAATATTTACAATAACAGCCATCGGTTAAAAGCAAATTATGTTATATGGGGAACTGCGTTTCCTATATGCACGTTCCAAAAGGAACTTGCTAAGAAATGGGCTGATGTTTACAGCAATAGCAGGAGGTATTTTTATGAGAAGCAATATGGGAAGAATAATGCGGGGAGCCTGCATAGGCATATTTTTAGGTGTAGTAGGTGGGGTAGGTTTGTCCTACGGTCTGCATTTTAAAAGCATTATAGAGGGAAATATGGAAAGCAAATATACAGATGAGGTGGTAAATGTTTTTGCAGAGAATGGGCAGTCTGATATTAATATAGATGCGGATGGTCTTTTGACTGCAAACACAAATCCACCGGAATGTACAAGTCTTGAGGATGTAATATTAAGATTTCATGTAAAGGCAAACAGTAACAGTGATGAGGATATCGCATTAAAATATGCAGTAAGGGATGCAGTCTTGATGGAGATAGGCGGTGAGCTTGAAGGGAATAAGACAAGGCAGGAAGTAATGGACTATCTGGCAGCAAATTTGTGGCATATTCAGGATATAGCTGCTGATGTTGTGGCGAAACAGGGTTTTGCATATCCTATAAATGTGTATATTTCCAATGATTATTTTCCGATAAGACAGTATGGTGACATGGTTTTCCCAGCAGGAGAATATCAGGCTCTGAGAATAGATATTGGACAGGCAGAAGGGGAAAATTTCTGGTGTGTTCTATATCCAATGACATGTTATACTTATGATTCGGCAGCAGTTATAACAAATGAGGATGCAGAGGAAATAGCAAGATGTATTTCGCCGGAGGAGTATGAAAAGCTATTTGTAAATAGAGAGGTAAAAAAAGATAAGGTAAAGGTGAGATTTAAAATTCTCGACTGGTTATTATAGAGGAAATGCGAAAGGGCAGTCTTGATATGTCAGGGCTGCCCTTTGTTCTTTGATAGGAAACTTCGTTTCCTATCGGCACGCTCCTTACGGAGCTTGCTAAGATGCGAACTGCAGTGTCGAAGCCCCTTTGTTCTTGATTTTACATATACTGAAATGATATAATTACCATATCTTTGTTCTTTTATGAGAATTTGGAACATTTATTATATATAAGCGAATTATTATACGGAGGAAGACATGGAAAAGAAAAATATTGCGGTTATATTTGGAGGGAAATCATCAGAGCATGAAATATCATGCATGTCAGTTGTTACGATAACAAAGGCGATAGATGATGAAAAATATAACATTTATCTTATTGGAATAACAAAGGAAGGAACGTGGCTTTTAGCGGATGACATAAAAGCTGTTGAGGATGAAAGCTGGAGACAGAGCAAGAAAAGTGCAATTATATCTCCTGATACCAAGGGTGAGCTTCTAATAGGAGCAGTTGAAGGAAATATATTTAAAAATATGGAAAATGTAAAAATAGATGTTGTGTTCCCTGTGCTTCATGGAATGTATGGTGAAGATGGAACAATACAGGGACTTTTTGAGATAGCAGGTATTCCATATGTGGGATGTGGTGTGCTTGCGTCAGCAGCAGCAATGGATAAGTTTTATACAAAGCTTATTGTTGACACGTTAAATATCAGGCAGGCCAAGTATGTACCCGTGCTCAAAAACCAGTTGTCAGATATGGATGAGGTTGTTGGCAGAGTGGAGGCAGAGCTTAGTTATCCTGTTTTTGTAAAGCCGTCAAAGGCAGGCTCCTCCAAGGGAGTATCAAAAGCTGAGAATAGGGAGGCTCTTACTTCAGCACTTAATATTGCGGCTGAGCATGATTACAAAATACTTGTTGAGGAAACCATTGTCGGCAGAGAACTTGAGTGTGCTGTTCTGGGACACGACAAAACGACAAAGGCTTCCGGTGTAGGAGAAATACTCGCGGCAGCAGATTTTTATGATTTCGATGCAAAGTATTACAGTGGGGAATCCAAAACAGTAATAGGGCCTGAGCTTCCTTCCGGTATTGAAGATGAAATAAGAGATAAGGCTGTAAGGATTTTTAATGCACTGGATGGATTTGGACTTTCCAGAGTGGATTTCTTTTTGGAAAGTGTAACAAACTCTGTTGTATTCAATGAGATAAATACACTTCCGGGTTTTACATCTATCAGTATGTACCCAATGCTTTGGGCAGCTAAGGGCTATGACATAAAAAAGCTTGTTGATACACTGATTGAGATGTCAGGCGAAAGAGAATAGGAGGAAGTTATGGACGCACCGATAGGAGTATTTGATTCGGGAGTAGGCGGTCTCACAGTTGTGAGGGAAATAATGCGCCAGCTTCCCAGTGAAGATGTTATATATTTTGGAGATACGGCAAGAGTTCCATATGGAAGTAAATCCAAGCAGACCGTGCTGAAATATTCAAAACAAATAGTACGGTTTTTGATGACAAAAAAGGTTAAGGCAATTGTAGTTGCATGTAATACTGCAAGTGCACTTGCCCTTGAGGACATGAGGGAGGAAATGGAGGTTCCGGTCGTAGGTGTTGTAAGGCCCGGTGCCAAAATGGCGGCTGAAAAATCCAAAACCAAGAGTGTAGGTATCATTGCTACAGAAGGCACAATAAAGTCCGGAATATATATGGAATATATAAGACAGCTTGATAGTGATGTTACAGTTATTGGAAAAGCCTGTCCGTTGTTTGTGCCACTTGTTGAGGAGGGACTTATTGAGGATCGAATAACGGATGATATGGTTGATCGGTATTTGTCAGAGCTCAAGGCATATAATGTTGATGTGCTTGTACTTGGTTGTACACATTATCCTCTCCTTGCAAATCCGATACAAAGGTATATGGGAGAAAATGTAACGCTTGTTAATCCGGCTTATGAGACTGCAAAGGAGCTTAAGTCCATTCTGGGGGAGAGTGGACTGCTCTGTTCAAAGGGTAAATCACCAGTCTATGATTTTTATGTAAGTGACGGTGTAGATAAATTTAAGTCTTTCGCAAATAATGTTCTGCCGATACACGTTGATGGTGTAAATATAATTGATATAGAAAGTTATTAATTAAATATTTGAAATTTGTATATATTATATTTAATAAATAAAAAAAAGGATTTCATATATGAAGGTTAATATAAAATTTATTACAACAGATGAAAATGGAGACAGAACGGAATCGGAGGTTTTCGCAGTAATGGAAAGCCAGGGAAAGCGGAATTACAGGTTGGTCTATGTTGAGGATTTATCGGGAAGTAAACAAATCACCAGATCAACGCTGCAAATTAATCCCCGAAATATGAGAGTTACGAAGCGCGGAGAGATAACATCAGATTTAATATATGAAGAAGGGCTTGTGCATAATGCGGTATATGGTTTGCCATTTGGGAACATACCAGTTACAGTTAAAACAGAGAAATATTTGTTTGAGGAGCACAGCGATGGAAGTAAGGCAGTGGAAACAACATATCTGCTAAGTATGAATGGAGATGCGGAGCCCCCGTTATCAATGAGTTTGTCGCTTTTAATAACTGAACGTGTGTGATATTTGTGCTGCTTGAAAGGAACTTTAATGGACAGGGAAGAAATGTTTGAAAAATTTCTTGGTGTCAATACTGCGGATGAAGAGGTAGTATTTTCAAGTAAGGAATTTAGTAAAAGGAATGAAAAGGGATGCTATTACCCTTATGAGGCATCTGAATATGAGGGATTAATAAAAATATTTGATCAGATAACTCTTACGCCTCAGGATACACTTGTTGATATTGGATGTGGCATGGGCAGGGTTTTGTTTTATTGCAATCAAAGGTTTCTGTGTAATGTGACAGGTGTAGAGTATGATAAAGAAATATATGAAAGATTGCAGGATAATGTTGCTTACTATCATGTGAAATTTAAAAATCAGGAGAAAAAGTTTTGTCTGCTTAATATGAAGGCTGAGGATTATGTGATAGAGCGTGGGGATAATTTCTTTTATCTGTTCAATCCGTTTTCCAAGGATATTCTGGAGGATTTTATGAATAAGATTGTAGAATCCATTCATAAGTTTCCGAGAAAGGTGACAGTAATTTTATATTACTGTACATACAGTATGATGGAAACAATGAGAAATATGCCCTTTAAGCTTGCCGGAATTATTAAGCTGCCTGCTTACCGATTTGACCCGGATGAGAAAGTGTATATATATGAGCTCGGAGAATAAACTAGGATTAATTTTTATGTATTTCGGATATCATTCGTCCGGTAAATCAGACTTATAAATAGTAAAAATGCTGCAAAACACAGTACACCGCTTATTATGGTTGCTATTGTAGTGGCAAAAAATATTTTTGGTATAAGAAGTATACTAGTGTTAATTGATATATGGAATAGGATACCGGGAATCAGACTGTCAAACCGAAAAGCAAGCCAGCCAAGAAAAATACCCATAATAAAAGCATATATTCCCTGAATAATATTACCATGATACAGGGCAAATAAGAGCGCCTGTGTCAAAATGGTACAGATAGGAACATATTTCGTGAAGACCTTATCAAAGAAGTTGTTTATGTATTTTTGTAATAATCCCCGGAATAATAATTCTTCACCGATAGGTGCAGCAACAAAAACAGCCAGGAGCAACACCCATGAGGAGCCTGCACCTGTTACATTTGTTGTAAGTTTATCATAGTTTTTAAAAGTGAGTGGAAAATAAGGTCTTACAAGAGTAAGAATACTGTCAACGAAAATTTGTCCGGTCCAACCGGCTGCAACAAGCAGTGCTGCTGTTGATATAGCCGGATGGCGAACAATTGATTTGCGCTCGCTTGCAGCGCTGATTCGGTAAAGCCATATACCAAAAATAAGTATATATAAAATATATCTGGCAAGAGTCATATATGCGGCATTCATTGGCTGATTGTATGCATCGGACATTATTGTTTCAATCGTGCGTACTCTGACGGTTTTTTCATCAGAAAGCAAATTTGAAATAAAAATGATTAGCACGTCAAATATATTAACAGCATATTGAATCACCACTACGATAATTAATGGTAAAAACATAAAAATTATATCTTTAATTTTCAGGCTTTTATTTGAGTCCATCTTTAATCTTCTTTGCTCTTTCCTTTTCTTTTTTTATCTCGTCTTTCGTTTTTTCTTTCGGTTTGTTTTGTTTCTTTGAAAGGAGCTCCTCATTTAACTGTCTTTGATATTCTGCCTGCTTGGCAGCCATTTTTGACCGGAGACTCTTCTTTTTCTTCTTTCCGTTTTCTTCCTCAGAAGACTGGTTATTTTTCTTTCCGCGAACACTCTTTACACTGATTATGTATATTCCGCTGACCATGGCTTTCACTTCACCCTTAACAGGTACGTCATCGAATATTGCTTCATCACATATGAAGTTCATGATTTGCGGACCAATCTTCGCCTTAACGATAGGAAGCTTGGCTTTCTGATATCGTTTTGGTGTTTGTTCCATAACCATTTTAGGAAGATTGGCATCTTTAAGTGGCAAGATTTTTTTATCTATGATGAGCATTGTTGCAGGCTGTGCAGCCTCTGCAATCTGCTCCTTTTGAGCCATTTGTTTCTTTTGCAGCTTATCACCAACTTTGTAAAGTACAAAGAGGATTACAAGAGCTACAGCCATTATAATAAGCATTATTCCCCACCAATGCATAGGTGTGTACCTCCTTTAATTAATTTTATGTTTATCTCTCATTCCCTGAATAATGTCAGGAAGTGTTGCAAGCAAAGCCTTTCTTTCTTTTGGAGGCAGCTCCATAGGATAAATCGGCTTGCCAAATTCAATGATTACTTTCCCTTTTCTCACATGTTTTTTTGGAGCTGATTCCAAGAGCAAATCGGACCCTGAAATAGCAACCGGAACAATAGGGCATTTAGCTTTTTCAGCCATTTTGTAGCCGCCCTCTTTAAATGGGAGAAGTTCCTCACCCTGATTTCTGTGGCCCTCAGGAAATAAAATCATGGAGTGTCCAAGCTTTAAATATTCAGCCCCTTGATTGATGATTTCAAGCCCCTGCTTTATGTTGTCCCGCTCCAAAAAAAGACATCCGATATCGTCCATATACAAAGGGAGCAGAGGAAGTTTGCGCATTTCCATCTTAGCTATAAAGCCTACAGGCTTACCGATTGCTTCATGGTAAACAAGTATATCAAAATAGCTTCTGTGATTACCTACATAAAGGACGGGTCCATCAGAAGGAATATTTTCTTTTCCTATTACCTCAGGGGTACATCCTGCAATTTTAAGCTCTGTCCTGAAAAATCCCGAAACATATTTCCGGCTTTTTTCCCAGGATTTCCCAGGATTTTTCTTCCACAGCTTCCTCAGGTACCAATGGTACGGAAGTGAGAAGAACAATGCAACCATGAGAACTATAAATACTCCAAACGTTTTCATATAACTTACCTTCCAAACATTTTACATGTTTCATACAGTCTTGCCTCAAGTGCAGGTGTGAGAGCACTTTGAGTGTAGCGCCATGCCCAGTTTCCCTCACCGACACCAGGGGTATTAAATCTTGCCCATGAGTCAAGAGAGAGCACGTCCTGCATAGGAACGATAGCCATATTGGCAACCGAACCAAAGCATGCCCGTATGAGAATCCAACAAATATCATATCCATCTGTTGAAAAATATCTTCTAAGCTTATCCTTAGATGCTTCATATGCGTGGTTATACCATCCTAAAGTAGTATCATTATCGTGTGTACCGGTATAGCAGACACAATTCCGGACAAAGTTGTGAGGAAGGAAGTCATTTTCTTCAGGATTTTCAAATGCAAACTGAAGAATTTTCATGCCCGGAAATCCGAACTTGTCTCTTAGCTCTATAACGGAGTCATCGATTTCTCCCAAATCCTCAGCAATAATAGGAAGATGATAACCGAGGGTAGCTTCAAGTTGTGTAAAGAAGTTTACTCCCGGTGCCTCAAGCCATTTTCCGTTTATTGCAGTTTCCTCCCCGTAAGGTACAGCCCAGAACTTGTCAAAGCCCCTGAAGTGGTCTATTCTGAGGAAGTCTGTTAAGGTGAGCTGGAATTTAATGCGGTTAAGCCACCACTCGTAACCGGTTTGGGTGTGCTTCTTCCAGTTGTAAAGAGGGTTGCCCCAAAGCTGGCCTGTAGCTGAAAAGTAATCAGGCGGAACCCCTGCAACAACAGTAGGGTATCCATCGCTATCAAGCAAAAACAAACTTTGGTCAGCCCATACATCCACGCTGTCCCATGCCATAAAGATAGGGATGTCACCAATTATGGAAATACCCTTATCATTTGCATATTTTTTAAGGTCAATCCATTCAATGTAAAATATAAACTGGATAAACTTGTAGTAGCCCATTTCCTTAGACAATTTTTTTATCCATGCAGCTTTCTGACGTTTCGTTGGCTTCTTAAGATCATCCTCCCACATGTACCAAGGCATACCATCATGATAATCCTTGCCTGCCATAAATAGAGCATAGTCTTCGAGCCAGTATGAATTATCGCAAAAATCATTATATTCTGCCATAAGCTCGCTATTTCCTGAAAAATTGTCATGGTAATTTTCATCTATAAAACGAGCATAAGCTATTTTAAGCAGTCCTGTCTTAAATTCAATAAGATCACCATAGCTTACCTGTTCAGGATTCCATGACGGCATATCAGCAAAATCAGAATCTGTGAGAAGACCAAGCTTCTTTAGATGATCCAGACTTATAATGAGAGGCTGACCTGCAAATGCCGAAAACGGCTGATAAGGTGAGTCTCCAAAGCCCGTATGTCCAAGTGGCAGAACCTGCCATGTATTAAGTCCTGAACGCTCAAGAAAATCAATAAATCTATAAGCACTGTCACCAAGCTCTCCTATTCCATAAGGTCCCGGAAAAGAGGTTGGATGTAAAAGTATGCCGGTATATTTTTTAGGCTTTTTTCCGGCACTGTTATTGGTTAACATGAATTTTTCCTCCTGAGAATACATATAAACATTCAAATGATGCCTGTTAAATGCACCAAGTTTCATTATACAAAATATGGAATTAAAATACAATAATTATTCGTGGTACATTTTGTATAACTTTTCAAAAAGAGGAATTGACCTTTCTATCATATCAGTTGTAACACAGTAGGATATCCTGAAATGTCCCGGACAATGGAAGCTGTCTCCCGGAACAGTAATAAGGTCAAGCTCCTTTGCCGCTCTCCAGCAAAACTCATTTGCATCCTCTGTGAGGGAGCGAGGGAACATGTAAAACGTTCCACCCGGTTCAACAATGTGGTAACCGATTCTTGTAAGCTCTTTATAAAGTATGTTTTTATTTTTCTCATATATGCTAAGGTCGCTTGTTGTATCAAGTATTTTTTCAATTGCAAGCTGAATAATGGACGGCGGACAATTGTGTCCGGTAAAGCGGGAAATCTGCCCACACATAAGTACAATAAGTGATGCATCCTTACAGGCAGGATTTACGGCAACATAACCCATACGTTCACCTGGGAGAGAAACGGATTTGCTGAAAGAGTAACAGCAAATACTGTTATCGTAAAAGGCTGATATGAAAGGTGAATCAGTTCCCTCGAAAACAATTTCCCTGTATGGTTCATCCGAGATAAGGTATATATCGTGACCATATTCTGTTTGCTTTGCATTTAAAATCTCAGCAAGCTTCTTAATTGTAGCTGTTGAGTAAACAATTCCTGACGGATTGTTAGGTGAGTTAATTAAAACTGCCTGAACATTCGGGTTGAGTGCTTTTTCAAACTCATTAAAGTTTATCTGAAATGTTTCAGTATCAGCAGGGACAATGGTAAGCTTTGCACCGGTTCCTTCAATATATGGAACATATTCAGGGAAGTATGGTGCAAACGTAAGAACCTCGTCTCCGTCAGTCACCACACACCTTACTGCATGCGCAATAGCACCTGCGGCACCTGTGGCCATAAAAATATGGTCAGATTTATAGTTCATACCAAACCTTTTATTTAAGGATTCGGCAATCGCTGCTCTCGTAGAGTCTATTCCCAAGCTAGGGCTGTAGCCATGAAGTGCAACAGGATCCTTTGTATTCAGGAGCTCTATCATATAGTCTGTAAAAATCTGAGGAGTAGGGACGGATGGGTTTCCGATTGAAAAATTAAAAACATTTTCCGGACCCACCTCCTTTGCCCTTTCATTAGCATAGGCAAAAAATTGACGGATGACAGAACCCTTTCCTGTCATTTCCTTGTACATTTCGTTAATCATAAATTTGTATTTCCTCCATGTGTTATTTTAAATGTATATTTGCAAAACTACATACAACAAAGAGTAATAGAGTATAGCTTCACAAATGGTTGTTTTTATTTTATTAATAAGATTATATAATTATAGTCCTAACTTGTGCTTGTTGTAAACAATTCCGTAAGTATATTCGCAAGTTCTGCAAATTGTTCGAGGCTTAAAGTTTCACCTCTTACGGAATCATTAAGCCCCATATGGGACAAAGCCTCTGCCACCTGTTCCTTTGTAAAAGAAAGCTCAGGTGAATTATTGATACCATTTTGCAAGGTTTTTCTCCGTTGATTAAAGGAGGCTCTTATGAGTTTAAACATGAGCCGTTCATCGATTACTTTAACGGGAGGTTCCTGCCATCTGTTAAGCCGTATAACTGCGGAACCTACATTTGGTCTTGGCATAAAGCAGTTTGGCGGAACATTTGCGGCTATATATGGCTCGGCATAGTATTGTACGGCAAGAGTAAGTGCGCCATAATCCTTTGTTCCCGGTTTTGCCTTCATTCTGTCCGCTACCTCTTTTTGAACCATTACGGTTATGGAGTGTGCCGGTATATGCTCCTCAAAAAGCTTCATTATGATGGGAGTTGTTATATAATAAGGTAAATTAGCAACTACCTTGCAGTCCCTGCCTTGTTCGAAAAGCTTTTCAATATCAACCTTTAATATATCTTCATTAATGATGTTAACGTTATTATATTCTGATAAGGTTTCGTCTAAGACAGGAATAAGATTTTTGTCTATTTCAACTGCATAAACATGTCCGGCGGCTTCGGCTAAATACTGGGTCATGGTTCCTATTCCGGGACCGATTTCCAAAACAATGTCATCCTTTGAAATGTCTGCCGCACGTATTATTTTCTCAATGACATGTCCGTCTATAAGAAAGTTCTGACCAAAGCGTTTTTGAAATGCAAAATTATATTTTTTAATTATTTCGATGGTAACCTTAGGGTTGCTTAATTTCTCCACATCTATCTCCTATTCCAGATTATAAAGCTTTAAAGCATTATTCCAAGTTGCGCGGTATACTTCCTCAACGGATATATTTTTAATTTTGGCAATAGCTTCAGCCACATATGGAAGATTCAATGATGAATTCCGTTTACCTCTGTATGGCTCCGGTGCAAGGTATGGGCTGTCTGTTTCTAAAACAATACTTTCCAGGGGGAGATATTCTACAGTCTCCACAAGCTTTCTTGCATTCTTGAAGGTTATCACACCACCTATACCGAAAAAATATCCCATATCAAGAAATACTCTGGCAAGCTCTTTTGTATATGAATAGCAGTGAATAACACCACCAAGCGTTTCGGCATGGTTTGCCTTCATAATGTCTACCGTATCTGCGGCGGCATCTCTGCTGTGAACAACAATGGGAAGCTTCAGCTCATCCGCAAGCTCCATCTGCTTCACAAACCATTTTTTTTGCAATGCCTTATCTGTATTTTCATAGTGGTAATCCAGACCAATTTCTCCAATCGCAACTGTTTTGCTTTGAGACAACGCCATCTGTCTGAGAGCATTTATGGCGGCAGTATCACCACCATCATATTCTTCAAGGTCGGATACCTCAGATGGGTGCACTCCAATTGCACCATATATAAAATCATATTTTTCCATAAGCTGTAATGTATTTTTGCAGGAAGCAAGACCTGCACCTATATTAACAAGCTTTTCTATGCCATTATTTTTCATTGATAAAAGAAGCTTATCCCGGTCTTCGTCAAAGTCTTCATCGTCGAAATGCGCATGTGTTTCAAATATTTTGTACATATAACACCTCCGAAGTAATATATACATTCTAAATTCTTAGTCTGAGTTTGTAAATATTTTTTAAACATTTATATAATCATTGTTGAAATTTGCTTTAAAATTGTATAAAATAAAAGAAACATACGCTGAACGGAGGTAGGCTGACATGTCTATAAATGATTATTTGGATATAGAAGAATTGGACGAGTTGCTCAGGAAGTGGTCCATTTCTACAAACATGATATGTGTAGTTCTTGATGATGAAGGAAATTTCCTGTCTAATTCATTAGGATTTTCTCGTGATAACATTGAAGCATTTAGTGAAGATATAGAGGTTGATGATGTAGTGGTTGCATCTGTTGTAGGCGGTCCTTTGGATGAGGATGAAGATGAGGATAAGGTTGAAGCTGCTGCTGAGCTTCTTGTTATGTCTATCCGTAGTTTGCTTGAGGCTTCATACAACAAAATGTTTTATGCAGAAAAGCTTTCCTCTTTTAGTACAGAGATAGGCAATGCATCAACTCTTATTAAGGAGCTTACAGCAAAGTCACAGGGACTTAAAAAAATTGAAAATAAACAGAATATACTTGCACTTAATGCATCTATTGAAGCAGCAAGAGCAGGCGAGGCAGGTAAGGGCTTTACGGTTGTTGCCCATGAGTTTGGTAAGATGGCCCATGAATCCGGTGTTATCAATGATGCCATACAGAAAACCCTGCGTCAGTTGGATGAGGCAGTTCAGGATATAGGAAGCGAATGTGATTAATGTTTATTTGTGAACATCATTTCACATTGAAAACATACTTTTTACACATTTTATTGTTATATTAAAACCTGTAAGAGCTTTTCATATATTGAATCCTCTCTCCCCTAAACAAGCAGTGATAGTTTCTTCCCCGAAATTATCGACTGCTTGTTTTTTGTTTGAAAGGAAGGGAAGCATAAAAGTAAACACAAAAAGTCTTGAATATCTGATATGTATTTTTTATACTAATGTTATTACAATTATAAGATAACGTATGGAGGAATAGGCATGCAGCTATCACATAAGGAAGATGAGACTTCCAATGAAAAATACAATCAGGTAAACGCGCTTCAAACCAGAATTGAGAGTCTTGAGATAAACATTGAGCTTGAACAAAAGGAGATAAGCAGTTTAAACTTTGCATTAGAAAAATTAAATAATGATTTTAAAATAACATGTTTATATATGGTGATTTCGGCAGTGTTACTTATGTGGATACTCTCAAATCCACATCGCTTTTTAATGAATATAATATCGCGTACATATGTTACTATCATGATATTTGGTGGAATCGTTTCATTTGTTGGATATACAGTAAGACGTGTTATGAATCATGTTCCTATGTACATACATTGTAAGCAGGAGGAAAAGGGAGGTTCTTCCAACTTGAACAATTATGTATATCAAATAAAAAGACATGAACGTATGAAAGCAGATTATATAAAGGAATTGGAAATAAAGAAGCAGGAGCTTGACAACCTTTTAGAGAAATAACGCACAACATTATGTTATATTTTCACCTCACAGGACATATATATTTATAAGTGTTATTGGCCGCAGCTGTCGGCTTATGACACAGACACGCTGAAGCGTGTGTAGATTTTTGTTTTATTATGTCTCGGACAATAATTAAGGGGAAGTGAGGTTTTGCTATGCAGCAAGGTAGATGGGTATCTTATATATTCAAATACCGAAATAACGCAAGATGTGAAAATGCGGGTTTTATAAAAGTGCAGCGTGTCGCATCTGAGTACAGGGTTATTCCCCCAAGACGAAATACCATAGATAAAAAAACAGATACAGCACGAATACAGATTGGGATGAAAATGTACAAAAGGCAAGCATGCAGATGTCTTGTGTATCTTATGTACAGACCGGATGGCGCAATTTCTCCAAAGGTTCGTTTCTTGGAAGAAATGCATTTTAAGCCTGAGGAGAGGGACACTATTACAAAAAGATTTGAGCTTGACTGGGATAGTCCGTTAGGAGACGGATCTTCCTTTGATACATACGATGGTCTTTTTTTTGTGTGTGATGATGGCGAAATTCTGGCAGGCATGTGGGATGAATATTTATTCAAGCCTGAGGAGATAAAGATAGATGGAATAAATGCGGCGGTAGAGGAAGAAACCAACCGTAATGTAAATCGGGCTGATGAAGGCAATCAGGAAAGTAATGCAGATATAGCAGGTAGAACTGATAACAGCTTGAATGAAGTAGGTGGTGCTGAGCGTAATCAGGAAAGCGAAGCAGATATAGAAGATAGAAATCAAAATAGCATGGATGAAGCACACAGTGCTGAAAGCAATCAGGAAAGCAGTGCAGACATGGAAGATACAAACGAAAATGATACGGATGAAGCTGATAATGCTGAAAGCAATGAGGCAGACAGTGAAGATATAGCAGGAACAAGTGAAGAAAGTATAAATGAAAACAGCCGTGAGGAAAATAAGAAGGATTATAACAAAGGCAACAGCTGTCTGGACGTATGCAGGGAAATGCTCGATACATTTCCGAGGCTGCCACTTTTTGCAGATAGTCAGTTCGTAGAATGTGTAAAAATTGTTCCTCACGATATAGGGAGGCTGGCAATGAGCAATTGGAAGCTCGGCATAAACAGCTTCTTATCACATGGATATTATCACTACAGGTACATAATGATGGGGAAAGTAAAATTTGAGAGAAGAGAAGCCTATGTTATAGGGGTTCCCGGAGTATATACAAACAAGGAAAAGTATCTTGCCAATATGTTTGGTTTTAATATTTTTATACCGGCAAAAAGAACAAAGCTTATGACAGGAAATTTCGGTTATTGGATTTCGGAAATATTAACTGAATAACGGATTAAATCAACATAGTGACCAAGTATATTGGCACTTTTAGGCTCAAGACAAATCGGTTTGAAACCGATTTTCTCTGCCAGCCTGATGGAAGCAATGTTGTGGGGATGTATTCGGGCATCTATGCGGTCAATCCCATATTCGTTGGCAAGTATGTCAAAAGTGGACAGGCAGGCTTTATATGCAATTCCCTGTTGCTGATACATGATATCTACCTTGTATCCCAATTCTGCATAATCATTTTTTCCGTTATTCATTATGTTATAATTGATTGCACCTATGATTCGGGACGGATTTTTATCAGAATAAATGAAATATCTGATAAATTTATTGGAAAGGTATGCCATATATTCCCTGTGAAGCATGCGCTTATGATATTCTAATGTGTAAAAGTCATTTGGGCGTGTTGGTTCAAACTGTTCGAAGTTAATTTTGTTGCGCTGGTACAACTCCAGAACGCTCTTGGCACAGCTTTCATTTTCCACTCTTAAGATTAAGTTATCTATGAATTTAACAGATGGCCCCATGACAGCCCCCTTCAGGTTTTATAGGAAACTTCTTTAAAATATTATATTAATAGTGTATACTTCAAAGTGTTTGATTATTAATAAGTATATAATAATAATTTATTCTTGGCATTGCAAGAAAAAAGTATACTTTCACTAAAGGAGAGCAAAATGAATGGAAACCTCTGTTGGGAACATAAAAGAACATGAGAAATATATGAGACAGGCTATATGTCTGGCTAAAAAGGCGTGGGCAAACGGAGATGTTCCGATTGGTTGTATCATAGTTTATGAGGGAAAGGTTATAGCAAGAGGTTATAATAGGAGAAATTTAGACAAGACAACATTGGCGCATGCCGAGATTTTAGCAATAAAAAAAGCATCAAAGTCTATCGGGGACTGGCGGTTAGAGGATTGTACAATGTATGTGACATTGGAGCCATGCCAGATGTGTGCCGGAGCTATTGTTCAGGCACGAATACCTAGGGTGGTAATCGGATGCATGAACCCTAAGGCGGGGTGTGCCGGTTCAATTATAAATTTGCTGGATATGAAACAATTTAATCATCAGGTTGAGACAATAAAAGGCATTTTAGAAGACGAATGTTCCGCTATGATGAAACTATTTTTTACAGAACTTAGAAACGGGAAAAAGATAACATAATTATCAAACAACGAAAATGAAAAAACTTGACTTAACATAATATTTTAGTTATACTTTAAAAGTGTCATTATAGGCATTTAAAATTGTTATAAAGCTTCCGTGCAGCTGGGGAGTTAGCGGTGCCCTGTACCTGCAATCCGCTACAGCAGGAGTGATGGTTGGTCTCGGGTTGTTTCTTGTAGGGCTGCCCTTAGTAAGTGGCGTTGATGTTTGGGTCTTGCGCGACAGGAACCTATGAACCGTGTCAGGTCGGGAACGAAGCAGCACTAAGTAGGAGCTCTTGTGCGCCGCGAGGGTGCCTGGGCTGAGTTAACTGCTAAGGTAACGTCTATGAGAACTTCACAAAGCCAACCGCACGGTTTTAATAATATATTTTGTAAAAATGTATAGTAATTTAAGCAAAAAAATGTTATGATTTAGTATGATGCTTACCTTAAGAAGAATATGTTGACTAAAGGGGCTGTAATATGAACTACGCTGAGGTAATAGAATACGTTAAAAAAATGACCACTGAAAACGGTAGGCCACCAAATTATCCATTTAGAAGTCGCTATGAACATACCATGAGAGTATATAGATGGGCTATAAAGCTCCAATCTAAGCTGGGTGGCGATTTGGATGTTATCGCTCTTGCTGCTTTGTTGCATGATATAGGATGGGATGAAACTCGTCCTCACGCTGAAGTAGGAGCTGAGCTTGCAGTTGAATATCTTGACAGTATTGGCGTTGACCCTGTTATCATAAAAAAAGTTGGCGAAATTATTATGATGCATTCTGATAAAGACACAGAAAAGGAGCTTTCACTTGAATGTAAAATAGTTATGGATGCCGACCTGCTTGATGAAGTGGGTGCAGTAGGAATACTGTGGGATGCTATGGCAACCGCAAATGAGGATGATCCGACGTATAAGAAAGCATACTATAGGATAAAAAACTTTTATAGAATTAACAAACCAAAGATAAGAAGATGTAAGACAGATACGGCAAGAGCTGAGTATACGAAACGTATGCAGATGATAGAAAATTATATTTATCAGCTTGAGAAGGAACTGTTTTAGAGTAAAAAGGATTAAATTGATTTTTTCGGTAAAACAACATTTAAAGGGTTCTTCTATGAAAAATAAAAATCATAGAAGGGCCTTATTTTTTTGTCTGTAAAAATATTAAAGGGATCTTTAGGTAATCTTTAGGTTCCGTTTATTGGAACTTTAGTATGGGTGTTTATGATATCAGTAAAGAAAGTAACAGTGAGATAAGAAATTTTACAGGGAGGTTAAACCCATGCTGGAATGTAAAAATTTAAAAAAAATTTATGGCAAAAAATGCGTTGTCAACAACCTTAGCTTTTCTATTAATAACGGTGAGGTTTTCGCTTTGCTTGGCAGTAATGGTGCCGGGAAAACGACTACCATTAAAATGATACTGGGGCTTACGAAAAAAGATGGCGGAGAAATTATAATGCATGATGGTGTAAAAATCGGATATTCTCCCGATACGCCGTATTTTCCACCGTTTCTCAATGGAAGTGAAGTGCTTTCCTATTATGCAGATATTCAGAAAATACCCAAAAAAGAAAGCGGGGAAGAAATTGCAAAGCTTTTGAATACGGTAGGGCTTGAGGAAGATAAGACAAAGATTAAGAATTATTCAAAGGGTATGTTACAACGACTGGCATTTGCACAGGCATTGTTAGGAAGTCCGGATCTCCTTATTTTGGATGAACCAACGGCAGGATTGGATGTGATGGGCAGAATTGAGATTATAAAATTAATTGGCAGGTTAAAAGAAGCAGGAAAAACTATTATTTTGAATTCCCATATATTGAGTGATATTGAGCAGGTATGTGATAGAGGTATCATTATAGGAAATGGAAATCTCCTTGGCACATGGGATAAAAAGGAAGAGCATTATGGAAAAAGCCTGCAGGATATTTTTATAGAGCGAATAGGAGGAATGAGGGAATGATTATTGCAGTAACCGCATTAAAAGAAAAAATACGAAAGAAAGTGTTTTATATTGTTAGTATTCTTGGGATTCTGATACTTGTACTTTTTAGCACCGGAACAGGAACCATTTCCATAAATGGAGAAGAAATTACGGACTATAAACTTCTTTCACCTATTCTTCTGAATATTATTAATGCAATCAGTTGTGTAATGGCAGTGGTTTTAAGCCTGAACACTATACCCGACGAATATGAGAGAAAAACCAGCCATCTTGTTTTGATACGAGAGGTGAGTCAGAGAACATATCATGCATGGCTTACTGCGGCAAATATTATGGCAAGCCTTCTGGCCGAGCTTATTTTATTTGTTTCATTTTTGATATTTATGGCGGCAAAGAACCATGGGGGTGATATGTGGAAGCTGTTACCGGCATTTTTCATATCTGCTGTTGGTGTGATTCTTGTATGTGTAATGACAAGCTGGCTCAGTATAGTCCTGCCTAAAATAGTTGCGGGCACCCTTAGCGTAATCCTGGTGCTTGCAGGTGTTTTTTACAACTTGCTGGAATTATTGAACAGCATAGTAGGAGGATTTGGCGGGAAATTGTTAAAAGGGATTTTGCATATTGTACCAAACCTTCATGGAATACAGGGACAGGCAGGAGAGTTTCTTGTCAACAATAGGGTAGATGTACATCTGCTGCTGACAGGCTTACTTTGGATTTATGTATTTGTAATCGCACTTGGATTATTTAGAAGAAAAGAGGTTTGATTATGAAAAAAATGATTATAGCGAAAAAAATAGTTATCCTGCTCATTGGTATTGTTTTGGTTATTGGTGTCATTTTAACTGGAAATTATAGCTTAAGTGCCGAAGATAAAGAATGTTACGAAAGTGCCGTCAAACTACAGGAAAATATAGATAAAATTGGTTTTAAGAATTTCAAACTGACGGATTACCCGATTGCCTTTTGTGATGGGAAGCATGATTATGTTATGATACCCTCTGGCAGCTCTTATTGTATCCAGAAAAGAAAACCTGTACTGGATACCTTTGCGGCCACTGCATATGAGGTAAATGATCATTATGAAGTGATCGTACCTACAAAAGAGCTAATGTCAAGCTTCATGGGTGTTGCAGGTGGTATGGAAACGGCAGTAGCAGGTGATTCAGGATATAATCAAAGTGAGCAGGTTGCAACAATCTGGCATGAAGGCTTCCATTGCTGGCAGTTCGACAATTTTGAAGATAACATTTCCGAACTAAATGGAGGGCATGACTTTGATGAGGAAGACTATGGAGAAGAGCTGATTGTCAAAGAATGTGATGAAAATGATAAGGTAGCTGCCCTATATAAAGAGGGGACAGAATTGTTAAAAAAAGCAACCACGCAAAATGATAAAGAAGAAATCAGAAGGCTTATGTTGCAATATAAAGATATTCAGGAAAAAAGAAATGCTCTGTTGGATGAAATGGTACAAAAACTGGAAGACTTTTATACGAGCGTGGAAGGTAGTGCATGTTACATAGAAGCTATGTGCTGTAAATATCTCGATAAGAAAAGATTTGAAAGCTATTACATGGAAAATATTAATTCGTATATCAAGGGTTCTTCTAAATATTATTATAGCGGCATGGCACAATGTATGATTCTTGATAACCTTGACAGTACATGGAAAGCAAGCTATGATTTTTCTCAGCCACTTATTAATATTATTTATAAAAAATTGGGGATATAAAAGAGGTGGAAAATGGAATATAAAGTCTTGGTAGCGGATGACGAAATAGAGTTGCTTGATGCCCTGGAGTTATATACAGAGCTGGAGAACATAAAGCTTATCAAAGCATACGATGGGGCAGAGGCATTGGAATTGTTTGAGAAAGAACGACCGCATCTGGTAATGTTAGATATTATGATGCCTGTTCTGGATGGATTTTCTGTGCTGAAAAAAATACGCGAGGAAAGCAAAGTGCCTGCGATTATGCTGACAGCAAGAGGGGAAGATTATGATAAGATTTTGGGACTGGAACTGGGAGCTGATGATTATATTACAAAACCATATAATCCAATGGTAGTAGTTGCAAGAATCAAAGCACAGCTTCGCAGGAATTATGCTTATCAAGAAGAAAGTGAAATCCAGACTCCCGTATTGAAATGCTTTGATATTACACTAAATAGAGAAGAAGGAATTGCAGAAAAAAGAGGGAAAAAGCTCGAACTGACCCCCAAAGAATTTTTGATTTTGGAACTGCTTATGAAAAATCAGGGAAGAATCTTTACGAAACAACAAATCTTTGACTATGTATGGAATGAGGATTATGTAGCAGACGATAATACAGTTATGGTACATGTCGGTAATTTGCGGGCGAAAATTGAAGACAATCCCAAAGCACCAAAGATTCTTACCACAATTAAGGGTCTTGGATACAAAATTGAAAAGGAATGAAGACAATGGGATTTTCTATTAAAAAAGGACAGTTAAAAAAGAGAATTTTTACAAAACTAGTCGGAAGTTTTCTTTTATTTTTATTTATTGTCATTCTCACTTTTGCAGCGTGTCTCCTTCTTGAGGGATTTCTGATTGGCAGAGGGAAGATAGATAACCTTATGCCATATGATATTGTTGATGATGATGGCAATGTGAAAAATATAGATTCTGTAAAACGCCTTGGCGGCTGGGTAGAAGAGCTGGACTCCGATTATCATATTATAAAAGTTTATGGAGAAAAGAAAACGGATACACAAAAATATACCCCGGAAGATATTTATGATCTGATTGCCGTGAAAGAAATACAGAAACAAAATTCTAATTCTATAGAATTTACCGTTGGTACTACAGATAAAAAGGAAGAATACATAGGCTTCATTTACAAGGCAAAAAATACGGATAAATATTTTTTGTGTATCTACAGCAGAAATGTCATGCAGGCTCGGATAACGGTTGTCTTCAATGGAGACAGTAATTCTGTGGCATATAATGAAAGCAACCATTTTTCTGTACTTTTTTTGGGGCTGCTGCTTATTGAAGTGCTGTTATTTAGTCTCTATTTGCGAAGAAAAATCAAGTATCCCCTGGATAAGCTGGTAAAAGGAATGGAAAGAATTCGTTCCGGAGAAAACGGTGTGATACTTGATATAAAAACGGAAGCAGAATTTGAGCAAATCGTAGATACTTTTAATATGATGACAAAAGAGCTGGAACGTCAAAAAGAGGAAAATACAAAATTGGTTGCACAGAAAAACCAGATGCTCCTTGAGCTTTCTCATGATATAAAAACCCCGATTGCGACAATAAAAAGCTATGCCAATGCATTAGAAGCAGGGCTGGTCCCAGAAGAAAAGCAAGAGGCATATCATCATACCATTGATGTAAAAGCAGACAGGGTGCAAATGCTGATAGAAGAAATGTTTTTTATGCTGAAAATGGATAATCCGGACTATAACCTGAATATAGAAAAAGTGGACATCGGTGAATTCCTAAGAAAGATTTGTGCAGAAAATTATGATGAAATTGAAAGCGCAGGTTTTGATTTTCACATTGCGATTCCAGAAGAAAAAATCATGGCTGATATAGATGTGAAATTATTTGAAAGAGTGATAGAAAATCTCCTTTCCAATGCCACAAAATATAATAAAATGGGTAACACCATAGGAATCACATGTGAGAAAGAAGATAAAAAAATTTGCATAAAAGTAACGGATGACGGACAAGCCATTGACGATGCTCTTGCCAGTCAAATGTTTTCAGCTTTTGTGCGGGGGGATAAGACAAGAAAAAGCGATGGCGGTACAGGCCTTGGGCTGGCCATTTCAAAAATAATTGTGGAAAAACATGGGGGAGAAATTAAATATCTGCGTGAAAACGGAAGCAATGTATTTGTTATAACATGGACTCAAATGTAGAAAAAGAAAAGGCATACATGTTGATGCCTTTTCTTCTTGAAATTAATATAAACTTATTTCGCAAGCTCTTCAATCATATTCATAATAAGTGTGATGGAATCATGCCTTGTGTTGCATTCCATAGCACGAATATAAGTATCCCTGTTTTTGTATACATAGGTAATAGCCTCAAGTAATGAGGTGTCGTTTACATCCTCCTCCATGAGAAGCTTAGCGTAGCCGCTCTTGTCAAAGGATTGCGCGTTTAATATCTGGTCACCTCTGCTTGCTGCGAGTGAAAGTGGAATAAGGACACTTGGCTTTTTCAGCGACAGAAGCTCACATATTGCATTTGCACCTGCACGTGAAACAACAACATCAGCTAAAGCAAGCAGGTTAGCAAGCTCCTGTTTAATGTACTCAAATTGAACGTAATTTTTCTTGTTAATATAATCATTGTTAAGGTTACCTTTTCCACATAGATGAATGACATTAAAGGTTTCAAGTATGCTGTCAAGACAAGACCAGATTGCTTCATTTACCCTTACGCTGCCAGAGCTTCCACCTATAATAAGAAGTGTTGGACGAACCTCAGTAAAGCCGCAAAATGTCATGGCAGCAGCAGCATCACCCTCAAACAGCTCTCTTCTGATTGGAGTGCCGGTTACAACTGCTTTGCCCGCAGGTAATTTCTCAACAGTTTCAGGAAAGTTGCAACAAATTTTGTCTGCCTTTGGAATCGCAATCTTATTTGCAAGTCCCGGTGTCATATCTGATTCATGTATAATACATGGAACCTTTTTTGAACTGGCGGCAAGAACTACAGGAACGGAAACAAAGCCTCCCTTTGAGAAGACCACGTCCGGTGTGAGTTCTTTCATGAGAGCTTTCGCCTGTGAAAATCCCTTGATAACACGGAAGGGGTCGGATAGGTTCTTTAAGTCGAAGTATCTTCTGAGCTTGCCTGTGGATATGCCGTGGTATGGAATTCCGATATCCTCAATCAGCTTTTTTTCTATACCCTCATAGGAGCCTATATAATGTATGTCATACCCTTTATCCTTAAGAAAAGGAATAAGAGCCATGTTAGGTGTGACATGACCGGCGGTGCCTCCGCCTGTAAGTATTATTCTTTTCATAAATACCTCCGCTACAATGTCTGTTTGAGTGCCTTTGCAAGCTGGTCAGGACAGGATGTACCTTTTGTACCACATTTGATGCCCTCAAGCCTTGCTATAACATCTTCAACCTTCATTCCCTCAACCAGTTTACTGATACCCTGAGTATTTCCATTACAGCCCCCAAGAAATTTCACATCGGTTAATTTGCCGTCAACAATATTAAAGTCTATTGCGGCAGAGCAGGTTCCTGTTGTTTTATATCTCATAGTATGCCCTTCTTTCCTAATAATAATATAATATATCATGTTTTGATTACTTCGAGCAATGGGACCTCAGGGCTCCTCCCAGCTTCGCTGGGTCCCTCCTCAGGTCATAGTATACCACAACACATTAAGGTATTAAAGAAAGATTTATGTCGTGAGATGCATTTATTTGTTGTTAGAAACTGCTTGATTTCTTAACTTCGCCTTTTTTATAATCACCACATCGAAATGTCAGTGACAGCAGGGGGTGTGTAAACACTGTGGGTTTACCCGTATATTTGCAGTATATGCTGTTTTTGAGAGTGTAAGAATACACCTTGTATGTGACTGATATATGAGACAAGCTTTGTTTTTTAATAGAGAACAAAGTTTCTAAAAAAAGTGAAATAAAGAAAGAGGGAAAAGTATGTTTGAAAGAATCATGGAAGTGGATACGTATGTTTACATCCTGTGGGGGATAGGAGTGCTGGGACTACTACTGAAAATGATGGCAAATACATACATTAAATCTTTGATAAAAGGTTCTGAAAATATGGCAATGACAAAAAATAAAAAACTTCAGATACTTGCAAGGAAATGCAAGAACAGGCAGAGTCTTGGAATAAATGGAAAAAATAGTGATGCCTACGTTGATAAAAATATACAGAAAATGAAATTTATGGGGCGAACGTTTGCATTTTGGCAACAATGGGGAGTGTCCCTTGCATTGTTTGATTGTATGCTGATGGCAGGAGCATTTCTATATTATGATGTTTCGTGGAGGGGTAGTCCTGCAATGATAGAGTTTTTAGCGAATGGTATAATAGTATGTGCATTTTTGCTTGCACTTGAGAATATATTTTTAATTAAGAATAAAGTGGAAATATTGAAGGCTAATATCAAGGATTATATTGACAACCTGACACCGGCCAGAGAATATGCTACGCAACGTGCGACATTGAGACCGACAGCAAAACGGGAGGCTGCGGTTACTGAGGCAAAGGCTTATACCGAGGATACAGGACAGACATCCCCGGAGATGGTTAATCAGATAAAACAGGTTGTAAAACAGCGGGAACGGGAGCAGGAGTCAGACGCATTTTTTGAGGAGGCCGCCGGGAAACAGGAGAGCTCGGTGGAGGAACGAGCCTCACCGCCCATTGAGAGTGATAAAGTCCTTGACAGCTTTCTGAAGGAATTTTTCTCTTGAGAAAGAAGTTATATTTTTTAGGTATAGTTGCTGTTGTACTTATAGTGTTTCTGGTTAAGGGAGGGTACTTATCATGTCTGTTACATGATTTAGCATTTATAACTTATAAAAATGAGACCGATGGTGGAACAGAGGATAGCATTGATGAAAATAGTGCGGAAAGTGGAAATACGGAGGATGAATCGGAAACCGGCGATATCACGGAGGATGCCCGGTATAAATGTATTCCGATCGTGAGTAAGATTAAAGATAAGGAAGAATATTATAATTATTCCAACGAAAAGTATGCATGGTGGTTTAAAAGAAATGATACCCATGAGCCGAGTGGCTGTGATGATGCTCTAAATCTTGCAGAGTATAGCGCCTACTATGTGGATTACAGAGCTTTAAATGGAGGGGTAAATGCAACACCGACAGATGCATCTTCATCGTTGGACGAGAAAATAATTTATTTAACGTTTGATTGCGGATATGAGAACGGATATACGGAGCAGATACTGGATGTGCTTCGTGAGGAAAATGTTCCAGCGTGCTTTTTTGTAACAAAGACATACATACGTGACAATGTTGCACTGACAAAAAGAATGAAAGAGGAGGGACATCAGGTTGGAAATCACACCATAACCCATCCGTCCTTGCCAACGAAGTCATATGAGGAAATAATTGAAGAGATTGAGGGAACTGCTGGTTATATGAAAGAGGTGACCGGATACGATATGGATCCGTACCTGCGCCCACCTATGGGAGAATACAGCGCCAGAACTCTTACAATTACCCGTGACTTAGGATACAAAACTATATTTTGGAGCATGGCATATTTGGATTATGATGTAAATAAACAGCCTGGGGCCGACTATGTAATCAAGCATTTTGAAAAATATCATCACAGTGGAGCAATTGTTTTAATGCATAATGTTTCGGAATCTAATAAAGATGCACTTGGGACAGTTATAAAAAATTTGAAAAAAGAAGGTTATCGTTTTGCAAGCTTGAATGAATTGCCGTAAAGTTCAGACGCAGTGGTACTTGGGTCTGTCACATGAGCAATATTTATACCACTATTATGGTATAAATATTGTTCATGCGACAGCCCTTATGTGCCACTGCATCTGAGTTGGGCAAAAGTGTAGTTTATGTTACGGTATAAGATAAAAATTTTTAGTGCAGAAGCTTCCCAATGTCCTGCTCGGTAGCGTTTTATTTCGTGCAACTATTTCAAAATTCTCTCTTTTAGTTCAAGTATCTGTTCAACTGTAAGCCCTGTATATAAAGAGATTTTTTCGACAGATAATTCATTGTCTTTAAGCATTTTTATTGCCGTCTGCTCTAATCCCTGCTCTAGTCCTTGTTCAAATTGTTCCTGATAATGCATCTGTAAAGTCATATAATCCAGCCTCCATTTCTCATTACTTCTAACGGATAGCACCGCATTTTCCAATTCCCTTGTAAATTTATCAGATGAAATATTCCCATCTATGTAATTGAGAAGTCGTTTCATTTCAGGAGTCACATCATCCAGCATTCCTTTTGTGTTTAAAATAATTTTCGTTGTTTCATCACCTAACCCAATTTCATAGTCCTGTATACATCGGTTTTCAAATGTGTAGATATGTCTTCCTTTGCCAAATAGATCAAAAGTACAGATAAATATAATATAGCTTCGTTTCAGTTTTTTATAATCCTCGCCCTTTTCCAGTACATTAAGGTCTATCATTCCCTGATAATATCTTGACCTCTTAGGCAGGTTTTTATTTACCGAGACTTGCATTTCAATGTTATATACCGTATTATGTTCATCTTCAACATAAACATCCAACCTCACACCTTTTGCATTTGCCATGATGTCAATTGTTTCCTGCGTTTTCGGATATTCGATATTTAAAATTTTTATACCAAGTATTGTTTCTAAAAATGGCTTGCAATATTTAGGATTTCTCATTATAACCCCAAACATAAAATCGTCCTTAAATTCCAGTTCCTCAAAGGCTTTCGTGTCTGACTTCAAATCCATATTTTGTCTTTTTTCCCAATTCATTTTTGGACTTGTTTTTTTACTCACATTTACATTATTTCCGTTCATAAAATCTCCTCCTTGTAATTACAGACAGAGAAGATTGTACTTTGTCTCAAAAAGAAACTTGATATATAAAATAACTCAAATATACTTTTGCTCCAAACAGCAACTCCGCTGCCTATTTTTTTGTGAAATAAAGCATCGAAGTTTATTTGATTACAGATTAGTCAAGATTGGCTAAGCCACAAATTAAATTAGAATACAATGCCTTGCAGTTATACTACCATATGCGTATTATTATTTCAAGAAGTTTTTTATTCATAATTTACATTATAAATTCCCGGAATAAATCCCGATGGGGGGTAATGAAGATAGGAGATGCTACATTTAGGTAATGTGATAGTTTAATAGCAGTAGGAATTCCGTCAAGCGTAACAGCAATAGCTGCGTCAGCGTTTTATGCTTGTGATAAACTTACAATATATGGTGAAGAAGATTCGTATGCATTCCGATATGCAAAAGAATGTAAAGAAAATAGGAAAGCAGGCATTCAATGGTTGTAAGAAGCTAAAGAGTATAACAATAAGCACAACAAAGCTGAAAAGCTCAAATGTGGGAGCAAATGCATTCAAGGGAATATACTCCAAGGCAACAGTAAAGGTAGCAAAGAGTAAGAAAGTTGCATACCAGAAGCTTATAAAGAGCAAGGGCGCAGGTAAGAATGTGAAGTATAAATAAAAAATTTTAATCAAAGTTAAATATGGTAACAATGTTAGAGCATATAGAAACCAAAATCTATATGCTCTGCTTGTATCACATACAAATAAACCACCTGCTATGCAGGTGTGTCCACAGATGCTTC
>CAMWGV010000015.1 GCA_947173945.1 uncultured Lachnospiraceae bacterium | reverse complement strand
TAGAACGATATCCTTCCCATGTATACTTACCGGCTACACCTTTATATGATTTCTTACCAATTTTAACTACAGGAACTACATAAACAGAATAATACTTTCCCTTTTTAAGACCACTTATTTTGTAAGAGGTTTTTTTAGCATTTACCGTAGCAACCCTCTTATAATTCTTTATACCAAAAAGTGATGGGCAATTCTTAGCAACATATACATAGTACTTAGTTGCACCTGAAATCTTATTCCATTTTACTGTGGCTGTACTTGTTCTAACATCAGGACATTTCACAACAGGTGGTGCAATAACAACCTTCTTTGCAGACCATGCACCCCAGCATTTCTTGCCATTTATCTTTGTATACCCTCTTGCCATTACCTGAAAACCATTATTTCTTACAGTCTTTAAAGATAAATCAATATTTTCGTATATGTTATCATTTGTAGTAATAGTCTTCAGCTTCTTCTTTCCATCCAATGTATAAATCGCAAACTGGAAGCCATCAACAGTATTATCCTTGTTGTTTTTGTCCGCTGAAAACCGAACCTTTTTAATAATACCATCGTTCCAAACATCATGATCCCAAGTACAATTGTCCTTTGCTGCATTTGCTACATATACGGGTTTGAGCGGAATCGCTTTTGCATATCCATACTCATAGTCTCCTTTAGCAGAGAAGTTACCCACTGTTCTGACAGGATAAACATCATAGGCTTTTTCGGTTCCTGCCGTCTGCTTTATTGTAGCAGTTGTTCCGGTAACAGTTGCTACCTTCTTGTTATCTCTGTATATCTGATACGAGGTTGCACCTGCCGCCTTAGACCACTTTAAGGTAACACCTTTTGCTGATGCACTGGTCTGCTTAACACTTTTTACCTTCATCGGTGCAGTTGCAACTGCAATTGACTCAGACATATCTCCCGTTGTACTTGTGTCAGTCAACCAATCCCAGTCATATACAATCTGAACCTTTACGTAATATGTGGTTCCGGCTGAAAGGCCGCCAACATAACCCTTATTTGGATCGGTAGCATCGGGATAAACAGAAGTATCCGTTCTTCTAAAGTTTACATTGTCGGTCGATACATAGATATAATATCCAGCTGCGGTAGGATCTGCAGTCCACGCAAAACTTACAGTACTTGTTGTTGCCCCTGTCTGCTTCAATCCCATCGCCCTAGTAGCCGCCATGGCGGTGATAGACATTGCACATGTCATAATGATTGCAAGCGCAAGTGTGAGTATCACACGCTTCTTCGTTTTTGCTTTCATAGCTCACTCTCCTTTTCAATAATAAATAAAAATGATTTTTAGTACCTCATGTTGATACCACAATTTTAGCATTTTTTTAACATTTCCACAACATTATTAATGTAGGGTAATTTCGTTAAATCAGTATATTTTTGTATCAATTTATCATTTTTATCTACAACACACTTACTATTTCTTTCATCAGAATATCAACAAATTTTCTTGCCCCTTTTCTATTCAGGTGATCCGTATTAAAAAATAATTTATAATTAGAGCTAAATCTATCATCAAATCCATAGTCATAATAATCCACCCCTGTATCATTTTGAATTTTTTCAATTATCTCATAAAAATCATCGAAAAACTCAGGATCATTCTCAATAATTGGATTCGTGTATTCTGACAAAAACGGAGTCGTTATCAATATAGGTACTGCGCCTTCTTCCCTGCACAAATTTATTAAATCATAAACAGAATTTATTTCTGTTTCATTCATGATTCTGTTTCCATCACTGTCAACATTAATCTCAATCTGGGATTTATACCTTGCTGCCCCATGTTTGAGTGCAGCATCCCTTGATGTTTGTTTATTCCAGTAATCCCTGTTTTCTACACGCCCTTGCAGGGTATCTATCAATTTGATACTGTCAACACCTAATGAAGGAAGATATCTCACAAATATATCTGTTTTAAGATCATATTCTTTAATGTATTTCCTATCCAAAAAATGATAATACCTCTTATTCTTTGACTCGAAATTATCTAACGCTGTTTCATCTTGTCCGAAAAAGCTGGTATATGATATACATATAAATATAACAGCCCCATCTTTAATTTTATCTCTGTAATTTTCCATAACTCTATAGTTATATGACATGGATTGAGACGATAACGAGAAATTAAAACAGACATAATCATTTTTATACTTATCAAAATTAAAGCCATAATAGCCATGACTGTTTCCAACACACATTAGCTCTATGCCATCCGGTACATCCACTATGTATGCATCATCATTTTTACAATTCCCCATTGTCCCGAAATTAGGGCTGTTTTTCTTATACACATAATTTATGCAGCATGTTACAATGAAAATCGGTATCAGTAATATAAAAATATTTTTTATAAATTTTTTCATAAGGCAGTATCCCTAAAACTGAAAATATACAAATTCAGCCGCAATTCCCTTCTGCGAAAAGAAAACGATTATCAGCACAAAGCATACATAAACAAACCATCTTATCATTTTTTTCTTATCGCTTATTACTTCTATCACGTCCGTTTTCAGTGAAAGCAAATCATATATTGCAAGAATAAAAATCCATATGCATATAAGTGCAAACGGCAACCTTGCCATTCCAATGTCAGAGAATCCTCCACGTAAATATTCTGATATATTTCCAATCCCGCTAAACATATGTGAAATAACATACAAAGCATCACCAATTGAACTAGACACAAAAAATATCCATGCAAACGAGCAAAACGCAAATACGAACATTACCCTTATAATCCAAAACAAACCTGTACTCTTATTATATTTCTTGGGAATAATGGTACTTTCAAGTGCCTGTGCAATTCCATGTATTCCTCCCCATATGACAAATGTCCAATTTGCCCCATGCCACAAGCCACTGACCAAAAATGTGACAACAAGATTAAAACAATGTCTCAAATGTCCAACCCTGTTTCCACCCATCGGAATATATATGTAATCCCGAAACCATGTAGATAATGAAATATGCCAACGTCCCCAGAATTCTTTGATGCTTTGGGACCAATACGGGCTCTTAAAGTTAGTCATAAGATTAATACCAAGTAGCTTTGCCGTTCCGATTGCTATATCCGAATATCCGGAAAAATCACAATATATTTGAATTGCAAAAAACAATGTTGCAAGAACGAATGCAAATCCCTGATATTGATGCGGTTCATCATAGATTTTACTGACATACTGCGACAATGTATCCGCAATCACTATTTTCTTAAAATATCCCCATGCCATTAATTTTAATCCGTATGAAGCCTGCACGTAATCAAATTGGTGCTGGGCTTTTATCTGCGGCAATAAATTGGTTGTCCTCTCAATTGGTCCTGCAACCAACTGTGGGAAAAAGGAAATAAATGTTGCATATATCCCAAAGTGATGTTCCGCTTGTACCTCACCTTTATAAACATCTATGACATAGCTGAGTGTCTGAAATGTATAAAAGGATATTCCAACCGGTAACATAAGCTTTAAAGTCAGCGGATTAAGTTTAAGTGTAAACAAATTCAAAAAACTCACAACGGATTCACTGACAAAGTTGAAGTACTTAAAGAAAAAAAGTACTCCAAGACAAATGATTGCAGTCATAGCCAAAATGAATCGTTTTCTCTTTTTATCAGATGCCTTTTCTAAAAATATTGCTGCAAAATATGAAACCGCTGTTGTCAATAATATAAGAAAAACGTATTTCACATTCCAGCTCATATAAAAATAATAGCTGGCAACCAGTAAAAGCATCCACCTGTATTTATGTGGTATAACCCAATACAAGGCAAACACTACAGGCAGGAAGATTGCAAATGCAAATGAATTAAACAGCATGTCCGGGTTATTCCTCCTCAAATAATAAACAGGGCAATCATCTCTTTCTTCTCTTCAGGAATCTTCTGACTCTATGGGCAAAGCTGTTAGGTTTCATAACCTGCTGAACCACCTTTTCACAAGAATTTCCGTTTTCATAAGTGAGGAATTTTGAATGGAACGCCTGAATTCTCTCACGATTTTTTTCCTGTTCCTCCTTACAGTTAACGATAGCCTGAATAACTTCATCAGAGGTATATGCCAACGTTCCCGGAGCCTCTTTTTCAAAATCTATATACAGGCCTCTTAATTTATTGCAATATTCCTCCATATCATATGTGAAAAATATCATCGGCTTATTCAAAAGTGCGTAATCAAACATTACGGACGAATAATCTGTTATCAATATGTCTGATATGTTATACAGATTTTCCACATATTGATAATTACCCAAATCAAATATAAACTCTCCATCTTCAGGAACCGTATAACCACCCGTCGAGAAATGATGTAAACGAATCAGAAGTGCATATTCATCTTTCAGTACTTCCTTCATCTTCTCCAAATCCAGCATCATGTCAAACCTGTTTTTTACCCGCCATGTCGGAGCATACAAAATTAGTTTTTTATCAAGCGGCAAACCAAGCTCCTTTTTCAAATCGGTCAGTTTAGAATTGTCTATGTCAAATAATCTGTCAGTTCTCGGATATCCTGTCGTTAATGTTTTTTTATCAAACCTGTAACAGGAATATCCCTTTCCCTCCATAAATTTTCCCTGTACGATCAGATAATCCCATCTGGAATTCTTTTTTATATATTTTTCTTTCGTAGCCTCTGTAGAAAAATCCTCAGTTACATCCAATCCTACTGTTTTGAGCGGTGTACCATGCATGGTCTGTATTTCTATCTGCCCTTTTCTCTTAACATAGGCGTCTTCAAAATTAACATTGTTTACAAAATATTTTGCAGTTGCAAGGTATTCATAGTATTTTTGCGAACCCCTGCGCACACGTATTCCCTTCCCCTTAATCGGAGTTCTTGGGTCCTCCAATGACCATATACACTCATAATTAGGGTAATGCTTATCAATATACTCATATAATGCCTGAGGATTGCAGCTATATTTCGTTCCCCACATAGACTCAAATATAATTCTGTTTTCGCATATTTTTTTCTTTCTATATTTAGGATAATTTTCATTTGTAAGCAATTTTCGTTTTTCCGGAGAGTTTTCCGCCTCCGGCCACTCATTTGTAAGCTTCATGCTAAAGAATCCGTTAGAATCCCTATAACATCCTATTTTTAAATCTTTAATTTTAATATTATGCTTCCCTTTGATTTCACTGAATAATGCTGTTCTGTATATTGTCTCATCCTTCATTTTATATTCCGCATAAACAATACGTGTACTATTGTAGAAATCTTTTGTTATTTTTTTATTTGCAAAATTTATGTCAATACAAAAATCATAGGCTCCATTAGAAAAATCACAGGCTTTTTCGGCAAGGATAATGTCTTTTTCAGCTTTATAATCCCTGACAAACATTCTTACACTCTTTGCATTTTCGAGTAATGCTTTGTTACCCACCACAGCCCCACTAATTTGAACTGACTTATTTATTTTTTTCGTATGCTCTATTTTTGTTATAACATCATCTATGACAAAACGAACCTGCCTTGTACTAATCGTATTTACGACTAATACACGTTTTTCATATTCTTTAATGACAATTTCCTTTTGTGTTGCATAAAGCTCCTGCTTATCACCTGCTTCATTTATTGTAAAAAGCTTATTTTGCTGTTTGCCCCCTGCCTCAAGCTTATCTATATCTATTGTGTAGGTGCATTCATCTTCTTTTTCAAGCTTGTGCTCTCTGATACCATCACACAATGCAAGCATTTCATTACAATTTCCTGTTATTTTACATATTAGCTTATTATTCTCCAAATACAGTCGTTCGCAAATGGCATCCAGCTTTACAATATCAAAATTAACTTCATCAAGGCATCCGAATCGGATTGCTGTAACATTATTACCTACAAGTACCGTCGTATTATTTTTATTACCTTTTATTCCATTTCTTGCCTTCTTTAAGAGAAAACTTTTTTTACAAAAACGATCTGTATATTCAATTAGAATTTGATTTCTTCCGTACAATTCCTCAGTATAAGAAATCTGGGCTGCATCAAGTGTAATTATAAATCCAGCACCATCATAATTATAATTTGTTATCTCACCATTATAGCTGCACAGCTTTTGTCCCCATTTATCTGTTAATTCGGTCGTCACGAAATCCTCTACCGGAAGCGCTACCCTGTTATGGGTTACTTCGTTATACAAATAAACCTTCAGCGTTCTCTCTGAATTTTCCGGTACATTTATTCTCGTTTTATACACATGTCCTGAAATTATAATTTTTGAATTGTCTATTTTAAGGTCCCGGATGGTAGCTTTTACCGGTGCATCATTTAATTCATCCGTTACATCGCATATGTTCTCTTCAAATAAATCCTCAGGTAACTTCATCAATAACCGGTTATTCTCCTCATTCACCGGAAATTCACCATACTGAGTCTGAATATCTAAAAGCGCAATGAGCCTGTCTAAATCATTATTAAGTACGCATTTATATTTTTCCTTAAACATAACAGGCAGTTCATCTATGATTTCAATGTCCATGTTTTCTTCCATGTATTCTTTTATAATCCTCATGGACTCTTCTGCCTGCTCACGTGGTATCTTGTCACATTCATTTACAAATATAATCAAATCAATGGTAAAATTCTTCTTCTGCTGCTTGCGCCACATATCATCATTTTTAAGTTCATTTTTGTAAAAGCTGTTCAATTTTTTTATAGCATCAAGTCTGTCTATCAGGTTTTGTTTACTTGAAGTACTTTGTGTGATAGACTTTGATGCGCCATCACGAACACGCCACAAATATCCCACACTATTTAATATCGATACACTGTTTGCCTTGTAATGCATAGGGATTACAACAGGGATGTCTTCATATAATGCATTTTCCGTAAAAAAGAATTTATTTTTCTTATAAAAGCTTGTCAAAACTAACTTGTCACATGCAATTGTATCATATAAAAGTCGTGGACTTTTCGTAATATGGGTATTATCTTCTATTTCAGAAAACACTTTTTCAAAAAGTCCTGCTGCCCATGCCTTCTCTGAATTAAATCGCGCAACATCACAAATCGTCAGCTCACTCTGGTATTTTTCCGCAAGATCAAACATTTTTGTATAGGTTCCATCAACGATTATGTCGTCCGAATCAAAAAAAGTGAGATATTTACCCTTAACATACTGTATTGCATAGTTTCTCGCATGACCCAGTCCGCCATTCTCAATAAGGTAATATTCAAAATTATCATGCTCCGCTGCATAGCTTTGCGCAATTTCCCCACTGGCATCTGTAGAGCCATCATCTATCATAATTATTTGAAGTGCAGCCCTGCCTTGAACAAGCATAGAGTCAAGGCATTCCTTTAAATATTCTTCAACATTGTAAATTGGTATAATAACACTTACGTCAAACTTATATTTCTTACTCATTTTATCCCTCTCTCCTTCAACAATCATGACAAACAATCTTAACGAATGGCTTCTTCATAAAATCTTATATCTGAAGTGTCTCTTCTATCGTTCTGTTAAATTCATCCATACATTTCATGTTATACGCTTTCCAATCAAACACAGGCTTGTTTGATTCTCTGTTGTCCACAAATGCCTTAATCCTTTCATAAACAGACTCCTCATTTATTTGAATCACAAATTGCCCTCCCTCGAACAGAGCATTTTTTACAGGGTCAATTTCCGGCATAATAAAAGGCATTCCCAATGCCCTTGCCTCCAGCAGCGGCATAGGTATCTTATCACAAAATGATGTCATTACAAAACACTGGCACATGCACTCTATTACAAAAGGATTTAACACATAGCCGGTCAGAATAACTCTTCCTTCAAGCTTTAACTCTTTAATAAGTGTTTGTAAGCTTGTTTTTAAAGAACCATCTCCAAGTATATATAATACAACATGCTCATTCTCGTCAGCAAGTCTCTTAAATGCCTTAAGAAGCACGTCATAGTTATTTTCAGGCTCAAGACGCCCTACCGACACAAAATTAATATTATCACTTACGGGACACGGAACCAGAATGACATCAAGCTCTGTCTTTTCTGTCTTTTCTTCATTTATGTTCACATACCATTCTCCATTGTCAATGGTAATAATCTGTCCTCTGTCCATTTTTTCCAAAACAAATTCTGCATCTACCATATTATGAATCCACGTAATCTGCTTTGTATTCCTTTGTGCCCAAAAAACATTTACCCAATGGCTGTCAATTCCCGAAAAATTGATGATACAATCATATTTACAATAACCAAAACGTCTCCGAAACTCTGTCTCATACACATGCGTCGGAAAAAAATCTTTTTCATCATTTCCCACAATGCTATTGTCCGTACAATAATTTCTGATTGCCGTATCTTTTATTGTACCATAGGTTCTTCCCAAGCTGCAAAGAATACGTACATTTTCATTGACAGAAAGGAGTATATTCTCTCCATTCTTAGGTAATATTGCATTCAATGTCACATCATATTTATCATAATCAATACAATTTAATAATAAAAGAAATGCTGACGTTATGCTACTGTGTTCCAGAAGATCCATATGAAATAAAAGCCGTGGTTTTTTCGTTTTAAAGGAAACCACATGCGTATTATCATTATCAAAAATTGCTTTTATTGCACGTTCACATACATGTCCATCTTCATTTGGAACAAACCTTGATACTGCACTTTCATACTTACTGTAGTCAAACAATTCGCTATATTTAACCTCATTACATGTAAGCTTTTTCATCCAGCCGGCAACAATTCCTGCATCATCCGATACAGGTCCCGGCAGCTCATCAACCGGAAAATAAAGTCCTCTTGTCGTCTTATATTCCTCAAGGTCTGAAACATAAAATAGAATAGGCCGTCCTGTGGCCAGAAAATCAAAAAATATGCTTGAATAATCCGAAACCAAAATATCCGTCACACCTAAAAGCTCATTTGCATCTATGGTCGCAGGAACCATTGTTTCATCTGCAAGCCCCTGTTCCTGAAGATTTTTATATACAATTTGGTGTGGTTTAAATAAAATCTGATATTCATCCGGATTGATTGCATTTTTTATATGATCAAGAAATATATTGTACTCTGTCATACTGATATCAGGAGACGCATATTTTTCGCCTCTCCAGGTAGGTGCATATAATATTATTTTTTTCTCTGAATCTATTTTCACACCATAAGCACTTGCCTTTTTTATAAAGGCTTCTTTGTCAATATTGATTAATGTATCACATCTCGGATATCCTGCTTCTATGATTTTTCCATCGTATAAATCATGAAGCTTAAATGCCTCCGAGTACTTTTGTGTCATATATCCATTTGGTGAAAGAATAAAATCGGACATCAAAAAATTTCGAATGGAATTCGGTGATTCATATGCTCCATTCGGGATATCGTAGCCCAGATATTTAAGCGGTATTCCATGCCACGTATTAATTACAATTTGGCCTTCTTTTTTCACAAAATACGACGGTTCCGTTACATTATTGATTAAATATTTTGCACTTGAAAGATATCTGTAATATTCCTTCGTATGAAGCTCAACAAAAATGACCCTTTTATCATTACGATAACGTTCAATCTCCAGCTCATGTTTTTCTATGTCATCAAGGGTCCAGACAAAGCTATACTCACGAAAGCTTTCACTATTCATACAATACTGAAATAATGCATAAGGATTGCATATCATTCCACGTCCAAAAAAAGAAGTAAACAGCATCAGTTTTTCGTTAATTGTACATTGTTCACGAATTTCAGCGTAATCAGCCCCCCGGGAATACCCTTCACCTGATTCATATAGTTCCTGCTCTGCCTCAAGATATGGCTGAAGCATCTGTTCAAATTCCGCCATTACATTTCTCCTTACACATTATTTGTTTGCCTTTTGTGACAAAATCACATCAAGGGAACATCCCCTGCGCTTTGGCATGTCAGATTCAATCGGTATACATTCACTAAGCATCTGACTTAAAGCATAGGAAGAGCCGTACCTTATATAATAGTCAACCTCGTCTGTAATTTCATTTTTCAAAAGCACTCTTCCGAAATCAAAAACAATAGGGCATGTACCATTATTTAAAATTTCTTTTAGCCGTTCTTCCGCATATGCCTCCGTACAGCCTGGGCTAATTGTCACATACGGTGTTTTTTCCTCCGGATATTTTATCACAAGTGCGTCAAGTAAATCTCCCTCTGAAATAATGTTTATATCAGCCAGACAGAAGCGGTTCTCTCCAACCATGATATGCTTTACATCCACATTTTCCTCTGCACATACACGTGGTGGTGCCACAACATAGGATATACGTCCAAACACTTCAGGTGCCATCTCAATGGCCAGCTTACGCCTATCTTCATTCGGAAAAAGTATTTCATCATACATACTAAGGTGCTTAAGCTTTGAAAGTGTCCATACTGACGGATTATCATACTTATCCAGATTATAAAACACCTTTTTTCCGGAAAGTGCGTGAATGAATAATCTCCATTTAATTCCATCATATTTCATATTAAACACATAATCAAATCGCTTTATTCCGAACAGCCGCCTTGTCTCCTGAACGTAAATATCACTATTCAAAAAGCTGGCAACAACAGATACATCCGGCAACTCAAAATTTTTTTCATCAAGGAAGCTTAGCTTTCTGTCTTCTTCAGCATCACAAAGCACATTTCCCCTTCTGAATACCACATGTATCTCCGGATTTAACCTGTGCATCTGTTTTGCATATTTATCCTTTGCACTTACTGCAAAAAGAATTGTTACATCATATTTAGAATAATCAATTTGATTCTGAATACTCAAAATATATTCAAAGGTTCTGGCATAATAAGTTGTATTTAAAATAAACAGTACGTTTTTTTTGTTCCGTTTCTCTTTTTTATTTTTTAATTTCAGCGCCAGAAGTTTTTCAAAAATTTTCTGCCTTGACATTTCATCAGTAACAACCCAGTCTGCATGACTGCATATGGAGTCTATTTTCACACGGTTATCAAAATCAGCTCTGTCATAAGACGGCAAATCAACAATCATCACCTGCCCATCCGTCTTGGAATAATGATAGTGCAGATTTGACGTGGCATAAATATATTTTGCCTCCGTCAGAAGCTGAAAGTATTCTACTGAATTTTTTTTCATATAGGAAATCTTTTTATTTTTCCCAAGCTTCTTTTTCCATTTATCTACAAGTGCAATCTTAAATTCTTTTTCTAATGCCTGCTTCGCAAGCTGTTCTATAATTTCTGCCCTTTCACCTGAGGGATTCCCATGTATGAAAAGCAATCTGTCGTTCGCTTTTGCATTTTGTCGTCCACGCAGATAATCATTTGGCTCATAGCCTGACTCTCCATCCCATTTTTCATATTCATCGTTAAGTGCATTAAGAAGCTGTTTATTTTTACGTGACATGCGCATACTTATTTATATCCCCCTAAACTATGAAGATCAATCAATTAAACACTTAAATCATTTTTTATTTGTGTAGTGGAAATTTCCGGTGTCCGTGGCAGATATACAACCTCACAATACTCTTTCAGAAAATCAAACTTTCCGTTCCAGTCGTCGCCCATAACAAAGGCATCTACCTTGAATTCCTTTACATTGTCTATCTTTTGCTCCCAGCTTTCCTCCGGGATAACAAGATCCACATACCGGATTGCCTCCAAAAGCTGCTTTCTCTGTTCATAGGTAAAGTAGCACTTTTTCTGCTTCATATTCCAGTTAAATTCGTCCGTCGATAATGCCACAATCAGATAATCTCCCTGCTCCTTCGCCCTTCTAAGCAGATTAATATGTCCATAATGCAGTAAATCATAAGTTCCATATGTTATTACTTTTTTCACTATGCTGCCTCCTATTTGTATTTTTTCAACCATTTATAATAATCCATAAATTTCACTTCAGTATCAGCCGGTATACCATAATATGCTTTATAGTTGGCAATCCAATATTCATTTTTATTACTAACCTGAGCTCCGAAACAATATTCCTGAACGTACGGCACCTGCGGCAGAATCATTTTCTCAACATGATTCGCTTTACCGTCTTCCATGATTTTTTCTCGGATTTTATATATCTCAAATGTTTTAATCTGTACCCCAATATTACATACAATGAGCATAACAACAAACATTGCCGCAACTCTGATGCTATGTGATTCAAAGCTTTCCGGTAATTTATGTTTTATTTTTTCATATATACAGCTTACAATTTGTCCAAGTATAAGTGCCCAGAAAATATAATTATGGAAGAAACATCTTACTCCCAACGGACTTGCAACAATTAATGGTGCAACCAGAATAATTTGCGAAAGACTGATAATTAGCATCTTTACTTTTTGTACACCTTTTATAAGCACTGAGATTGAAATAATCAAATATATATACATAAGCAAAGAAACCGAAAATCTTATAATTAATCCTAACTGGTCTTGCCTATACAGATTTTCCCAATGGGTATCAAGCATATCATACATAAAAAATGCAGCAAATGCACTGCCGATGCAGCACATTATTTTTGATAGTTTTCCACCTTTGGCAGCCCATAGTACAACCAGCCCAACTAAAATTAACATGATTAAAATATTATAGTTACTTACAAAATCAGGCATCATCTCCTTAATGAATTTATCAAACCAATCCCCAATTTGTGAAAGAAAGCCATCGAAAAAATTAATTTTTTTGTATGATTGATCCTCTGTTGCCATTCTATATGCACTATTACTGTACATTAACATCAGCCCTGCAACAGATAATAACGTGCAGACAATTAAAAAGATTATATTCTTTTTATTTTTCTTCTTAAAGCTGATACAAGTCATTGTGATTAAAAAAACGAATATATATATGGTTGCTGTTTCCAATATCAATTGGGAGAGAAATACAATACATGGAAATATAACATAATTATATTTTTTAAGCTCCGCATCATTAAATACGATATTAAAAACAGTTTTTATGATATATACCAGACAAACTGCCGCCATAAAATAATTAGCATAACCAGATACCCATGTTATACACTGGGAACTCATCTTCAATGGTACACAGGCAAAAGCAATGATAAAAGCAGAAAATGCCAGAACATTTTGTTCTAATATCTCATATACCATTTTGAAAAACAGCAATACAAATGCTGTCTGAACCAGTGCTCTTATAACATTAGGCAGCCTTAATAACACTATGACAATCATATTACCGACGTATCTTCCGTTATATCCTGCAAATTTGCTTTGTAATCTGTCAATACCTATTTTTCCGCCCCATGCCCAGTCATCCAGCCTCACAGGTGCAAAAAGAAACATTATGAATAATAATATTGATGCTATTATAATCAAATAGCTCCATTTTTTATTTATTGTCATTTTCATAATTTACATTATCCTTTCTATTTCTATCGTCAGTGTATAACTGAGATGAAATAATATACCTTGGACGTCTCTTTACTTCATCATAAACCTTGGATGTATAATACCCTAAAATGCCTATGCCTACCATTATTATGCCTGAAAGTAACGTATTAACTAAAATCAATGCAGTATATGCAAATATTTTTCCTCCTGTTATCCATGCAATAAGGGAATATATTGCAAACACAAAATCAAAAAACAAACAAATACATCCCAATACTGTAATTACCTGCATAGGAGCGGCAGAAAATGATGTAATATTTGATATTGCATATTTAACTAATGCCTTTGTGCTCCATTTTGATGTGCCTTCCTCTCGTTCTCTTACAGAAAATGTTACTTTCGTTGATTTAAAGCCAACCCAGGTTGACAGTGCCCTGAAAAATACACTTCTTTCCGGCATGCCATTTAATACATCTACCACTCTTCTGTCCATAAGCTTGAAATCAGATGCATTTTTCATATCAAGCCCGGTTGCTTTTCCGATAATCTTATAAAATGTATTGGCAAAAAAACCATGTACACGACTTTCCTTTCCCCTGTCATCCTTTACTGCTTCCACCACCTCATATCCCTGTTCCCAGAGACGATACATTTCAACAATTTTTTCCGGCGGATGCTGTAAATCACAATCTATAATGACTGCACAAGCCCCTTGTGCTTTTTCCAAGCCTGCAAACATTGCCGCTTCCTTACCAAAATTGCGGGAAAAACTTATACCAATTACCCGTTTATTTTCTTCGTGTGCCTTCACAATTTCCATCCATGTCATATCCTTTGAACCGTCATTTACAAAAATAAGCTCATAGTCTATGGCGCTTTTCTCCAAGATATCAGAAATGACTTTTGATGTTTTCGCAATCATGGCACTTTCATTGTACGCCGGTATAATAACAGAAATCATATATCACTTTCCTCTTTTTCTCAAATAGACATTTCAAATAATGGTAATTCCTGACAAGCACCCATACTATACAACAACAGGCAACAAAAAGCAACATTTTACGTCATTTGTCATATGTGAGTTTCCCACAAAGCCTGTCAGCAATTTTATCTACACCTATCAGCTTTTTCATTAAGTCAAGTATGATTGCAAGTATCAGTGAAGCTGCAAATAGTGCAATAAATATTGTGAGAAAATGCCCCCGTGAATATACCCATTCCTTTAAGTATCGGTATCTTAAAAATGTATGGGTAAGAAAAATGGTCATGGACCGTTTCCCCATAAAAATCAAAAACTGGTTCAACCATTTAATGTTGCACAGACAATACTTTACAAACATTATAAATATAAGCGGGATAAATCCATACTCGATTCCCCATATTTTATCAGCAGTAAAACGTGCATACATTAAATAGGAGCCTGCAATTCCAATCAATGCCAGTCCCCAGCAAAGTATATTGGATTTAACTCTGCCCAAGTCTGACAATTTTATTTCAATATGGTCAAACAATTTGTACTTTGCGAACATCATTCCCAGAACAAATGCTGGAATAAAGGATACGATGCTCACGATGCCAGGGAATCCCATATTAATCATTCTCGGAAGTATGATAGAAATAATAAGTATGCCAAACCAGCCTGTATATTCTGCAATGTTATATAGAAGCGGTACAAGCAATATAAATACGATTGCCGCACCCATATACCACCATGTTTCACACAAGGTCGGAGTTCCGACAAGATATCCAACACCAAAAAAATCCAAAAGACAGTACATTATCCCTTTTACAGGCCCATTGCCATCATAATATGTAGCAACAGGCAGTCTGTCAAGCAACATGGTCACAATAAAGCATACGATGTATATATACCAGAATCCTGACATTGTTTTCACAAGCCTGTATATACACCATTTATCTGTCTGTATCCCTTCCATAGATTGTTTTTTTATCATATTATTGTATGATATAAATAGTCCATACCCCGTAAGGAACGCAAACAGGCTTACACACACCTTACATAAAATCGCAATATTAACTACCTGTGGCTGACTAAACGGCGCAAAATTTACATCAAATCCTGCAAATCTGCTTTTTTGAAAAAATAAGTGATGAAACATCATCATACAAATTGCAAGACCCTTAACCGCCCATGTATTGTCCTTGGAAAATCTCATGTTTTCTCCTCTCTATATATTAATCAGAAACGCATATTACAATTAGTTTCCACCTACATCTGCTGTTTTTTGTGTTATTTTCCCACAAATCTTATCAACTACCTTATCCACACCTACTACATTCTTGAGCGCATCAAGTACTATTGCAAGTACCAGTGAGGTTGCAAAAAGTGCAATGTAGATTGTAATGAAGTGCCCACGTGAATAAATCCATTCGTTTAAGTATGTGACCCTCAAAAATGCATGTGTCAGAAAAATAGTCATGGAATGCTTTCCCATAAAAATCAAAAAGCTGTTTATACTTTTTAGAGAAATCAAACAGTACTTAACAAGAAATATAAATACCAAAGGAACAAGATTACAATTTATTCCCCATATTTCTTCTCTTTGGAAGTTTGCCCACAACATATAGGAAACCAGTATTCCCAATACTGCAACCAACCAACAGAACAGCGTTGCTTTCAGTTTCCCTATATTCTGAAGTTTCGCTCCAAGACGTTCAAATATCTCATAATCAGCAGACGTCATCCCCAATATTAATATTGGCATAAAGGTTAACGCATTCCGCCCGCCCATATATCCCTGGTTAAGCATTCTCGGTAATAAAATCACAAGAATCAACAAAGAAAACCAGCCTGTCTTTTTTTTAATGTGAAACAGAAACGGAATCAGCAAAATATATATTATTGCAACACCCATGTACCACCATGTACCACATAGAGTTGGGGTTCCAAGAAGATGACCCAACCCTAAAAAGTCAAACAGGACATACATTGTTCCTTTCACGACTTCATTGCCAAGATAATACTTATCGAAAGGCATATCATTAGTCAACATAGTCACAACAAAACAAATAATATATATATACCAGAACCCTGACATTGTTTTTATAAGTCTTACTAAGCACCACTTTCCTATTTCACGTCTGTCAGCTCCTTTTTTTGCCAAATTATTGTAAGACAAAAAAAGCCCATATCCGGTAACAAATACAAACAAGCTTACACATATTTTAAACATAGCAGCAACATTTATTACCTGCTTTGGGGTAAATGGTGCAAAATTCACATCAAATCCTTCAAATCTTTCTTGCGCTAAAAATAAATGATGAAACATCATCATACAAATCGCAAGTCCTTTTAGCGCCAATGAATTGTTCTTTGAAAATTGCATATTTTTCTCCTCTCCATGTATTTAAACAGGAACACATATCAAATTATTTTCAACTCACATTTGACGTATTTGCTGTTATTTTTTCGCATACCTTATTTGCCGCCTTTTCCACACCCATTACATGCCTAATCGCATCAACCAGAATTGCAAGTATCAGCGAAGATACAAAAAGTGCAAGAAATACCATAAGAAAATGTCCCCTGGAATATATCCATACCTCTAAGTATCTTGCCCGCAAAAATGAATGGGTCATAAAAATAGTCATGGATTTTTTCCCCAGAAATTCTAAAAAATTATTGATTCCCTTTAACGGCATCAGACAATACTTAACAAAAAATATATAAATCAACGGAATGAGATTACAATTTATTCCCCATATCTCTGCTCTTTTAAATTCCGTCCAGAACAAATAAGCTACCACCAGCCCCATTAATGCAACCGCCCAACAAAGCAACATTGCTTTCATCTTTCCCATATCCTGAAGCTTTGCTCCAATATGTTCAAATATCTCATAATCAGCAAACATCATTCCAAGAATCAGTGATGGGAAAACAGTAAATGCATTATTGCCACCCATATACCCTTCATTAATCATTCTCGGTAACAAAAAAGCCATAATTAATATAGGAAACCAGCTTATCTTCTGAGACATATGATAAAGAATCGGAATTAACAAAATAAATGCAACAGCAGCACTCATATACCACCATGCACCACATAAGGTTGGAGTTTCAAGCAAATCGCTGAAGCCAAAAAAATCAAATAAGCAATACATCGTACCCCTTATAAGTCCTTTGCCCCGATAATACTTTTCTATAGGCAGCCTGTCAATCAGCATAGTCCAGACAAAGCAAATAATATATATGCACCAAAAGCCTGACATCAGCTTAAAAAGTCTTACTATGCACCATTTACCTGACTTTTGCCCATCCACTCCCTTTTTTGCCAAATTATTATAAGACAAAAAAAGACCATATCCGCTAAGGAATACAAACATACTGAGGGCAACCTTAAATGTAGCTGCAAACTCAACCACATTTTCCTCACCAAACGGTGCAAAATCAACATCAAACCCTTCAAATCTGCTTGCCGCTAAAAATAAATGATGAAACAACATCATACAAATCGCAAGTCCCTTAACTGCCTGTGTATCATTTTTTGAAAACTTCATTTTTATCTCCTGCCTTTGTTTAACACATTATCTTTCAAAGGTACTTTTATTTGGTAGAATCAGTTCCAGCTCACTGTTTACTTTGTTTTTCGTTTCCTCAAAATCCGAAACCGTATCATCATCATTAATACATACAAGATGGCATTTTTTTTGATGATGCAAAAAGCTTTTTACTGCATCTATATCTGAAGCAGAAATCAATTGACCGAATTTATGGCTTCTTGGCAGGAAGTTTCCTGATACAAGCTGCCATGACCTCACAAGCCACACATTATTATCCGCCATATCCCTGTACTTTCTTTTACATGTATCATCTAATATTTTAAATTCTTTCTCCCACAGGGTTTCATAGGTACTCTTTAAAAGGGTATAAGGCACATGTGGCTGAAAAATACCAAGAATAGATTTAAACCTTAAAAATAAAAAAGTTCGGAGTGCATATTGTCCATACATTTGCGGTTTCATCCATTTCCCTTTGTTCCTCTTAATATCCTCTCTTGTGAAATAATCGTTTATTATTTTCATATTATTCAGTTCAATGTTCATAATGGAATTTCTGTATATCGGCTGTGGGCTTATACACGCCATATCCCTCGGCAGTCCATCTTTGAAAAAGTCTTCCTCGTTTGTTTTACGCACTACAAACATATCATCATTAAAATAAATAAACTGCTCTGCCAGTCCGGGAATTCTATGAAAATTCAATTCGATTGCATTAGCGTTAAATGTAGGAAGATACTCCTTCGGAATAAAATCTCGATGATTTACCACGTTCAGTTTTGGACACTCTGGATTCAACCATTGAGGAACATGTCCCCACGTAACAAAATGAACCTTTCTCACCCACGGCATAAAGCTTTCAATCCCCCTGAATATATACTGGAGATTATCCCATTCCCTGTATCTTATATTACTGGAAGCTTCACGCTCATAGGGTGGTGCATATTTTGCTTTTTCACTTTGCCATTCTTTATCATTGCCATCTACCCACGCAATGATAATATCTACATCACTCATAATTCTTCCTCGTACAGCTCACCAAGTTCCTTCGCAAGCTTATTCATCGTCTTTATCTCATCTATTGCAAGCACAGCTTCATTCCATGTTTTAAGCTGTCTGGCATCCATGGTCTCAAGTAACTCCTTAAGCGCTTTATACGAAGCAGCATGAATAACAGTGCCACCCTCTTCGATAATGTCCTTTGCCCCTACACGGTCAGTAGCAATAACAGGAACACCAAAGCTGATTGCCTCCAGCACCGTAAACCCAAATGTCTCATACCACACACTTGGTACGAGTAAAGCATCCGTCTTATCAAATATTTTTTCTAAGTCTTCATATGAATATCCATCTTTATATATATTCATGTAAGGTGCTGTTTCATCAGGCGAAGTATATAAGGTTAAGCTGAAATTCCTTTTCCCCTCCTGCCACAACTCATCCATCGCTTTCTTTACAACGCCAAAACCCTTATGTGTTTTTGCAGGTGCAAGCATCGTATATCTGATCTTATTGTCCGAATACTTTCTGATTTTGCGTCTGTCTGAAATATCAGCGTGACTTATTGTAATTACCTTGCCCTTAATATCAGGCATAAAACCAGTATATATCTGTTTCGCTGTACTTGAATTAAAATGATAGCAGTCTATATATGAAAACAACCTTTTATAATATGACAAAAGCTCACCGTATTTTTCAGCCTGTTCGGATCTATACTCACTATCCCTAACATCCGAAGTCTTATCTTCACTTTTTACACCTGTCCGCTTACTCAGATATAATTTCCTGAGCTCCCGCATCGGTTTGCAGTCCTTAAGCATACGGTATAGCGGTGACTGCAGCATCACTATTTTTTTGTAAGATAATCCATCCTTGTTACAGTCCATGCATTTTGCACCTTTTTCGCATGTGCTGCATGCATGTCCCCCCGTATACAAATATGCTTTTAAGCATATTCCGAAATAATCATGGGTTGTATATACAGTCCGTATATTATACTTTTTAGCCGTCAGAAAAAATGCCTCATGTAATCCCATAAGAGTATGCACATGTATAACGTCCGGCTTAATCTCAGAAAAAAACTTGCCGTATACCGGATGTTTCCCTACTGCAATAAACCGTTCCGGCTCCAAAATCCCCTTATCCAATGGAACAGGCACAGGATTAATCAGTTCATAACTGTTTATAACTCCAACCCTGCCCCGATAGACAATTTTCACATCCTTATGAAGTATGCTTATTTTGCCCGGCCACAATGCAAATAGGTCATGACCCATTTTGGCCTGTTCATTCATCAAATCAACTGCAAATTTAGTCAGACCACCTGACCTGTATGGTGGGAATCCTAAAAAATAATGAACAATTTTCATATTTCAACCCTTATACCTGTAATATTTTTCTGCTGGCAATCTCCTTGCAACGGAAATTACTTATTAACCAAACGATTAAACAGGTTATTCCAATCCTCAACCGCATACTTGATATCAAAATCATCCGACTTCTTAATTGCATTTTTTGACATTTCCCGCCTGAGTTCGTCATCATGTGCAATCCGGCTCATCGCCTGTGCAAATTTTGTCGTATCAAACGCCTCCGGCAGAAGTCCTGTCTTTTCATCGTCAATCATCAAATCCATAGAACCTGTATGGTATGCAATAACAGGAAGTCCATATTCAAATGCCTCCATAATAACCATAGGCCATCCTTCCCATCTTGATGGAAGCAGAAATACAGATGCATTTTGATAATACTTTTCTGCATTGGTTGTGTAGCCATAAAACATAACCCTTTCCTTTACCTTCTTCTTTTTAGCAAGGGCTATCGTCTTATTCCACAATGCACCGTCACCTATAATATCTATGGTCCACTCGTCATCGGTCTGACAGAATTTGGCAAATGAATCCATGAGCAAATCAAGACCTTTTGCATATACAAATCGTGCACAAACCAAAAACCGTTTCGAATCCGGATTACATTTCACATCCGTTGTAAAGCTTCTAGGGTTAATCTTTACTTCTGTATCAATTCCAAGCTTCTTTTTGTAATCTCTCTTGTCATACTCGCTAAGCACGATGTACCGGTCAAGCTTTGGCAGGTATTCCTTAAGAAGCTCCTCCTGCTTCCAGAAAACTACACCCGGAGTATTGATATATCCGTCATAGCAATTGTGCTGCCATCCTACAGTCTTTGCATTCAGCCTGTCGGAAATCATACCAAGTCGGAGACTTAAGCCCGCTGTTGTAATGATAACATCATAATTCTTGGCATTCAGATACTCAACCCATTTATCCTGGGTTTTCTTTGGGAAAATAGCATCTGCAAGCTTTGCATTGTGCTTTTTCTTATTGAATGTACCCCACTTGTTATTCATTTTCTGTATTATTTTCCTTCTTATATTTGCAGGGGTATTACGTTTATCCACAAAATTAAAATTATCAATAAAGTCAAGCTTTATATCCTCACTCATATGATACATGTCCAAATCCTCAGTGAACCTGTCCTGATAACACATAATTGTAAGGTCATGCTCCTTCACCAGCTCATTGGCAAGAAGCGTTACGACTCTTTTTGTTCCACCCTGTTCAAATATTTTTGTAACCCAGATACATATCTTCATATAAATTCTCCATCCTCGTATATACAAAGCATTTAGTCAACTGTAATATTAAAATAATCAAGCACTCTCTGACAGTAATTTTCAGATACATTGTGAGTTTTTTCACGTACAGCATCACGTTTTGCCTTATGATCATCCTTGCCGTTTTTTATGTCCTCAACAAATTGCTTCATGTCATTCATGTTGTAAATGTGACTTCCCGGCATGTATTCAAGCGGCTCATCAAATACCCAGCCTCTTGAAACAGAGTATGCCTCAAAGTCCTCAAGCGTAAATCCAAGCGGTCTGTCCATAAGAATATAATCAATGGCAACAGAGGAATAATCTGAAACAAGTGCATCAGCATAATGTATAAACTCATAAAGCTGCACATCCTCTTTTTCCAAATCAGTATCCTCAATATAGACAATATTGGTAAGCTTATTGTCTCCAAAGTCATACTTAACCTGCAAATAATGTTTCTTTATTACAAGAAGCACACCCATAGCACGACAGTAAGCATCCAACTCAAGGAGTTTTTCCTTATCATCAATGATAGGAATGTTAAATTCGTTATTTAACGTCTCCTCATTCAAGCGCTCGCTTTCCGAATGCCGAAAGGTAGGCATCCATAATATAAATTTATTTGCTGACGCTTCCTTAAGAAGTCTTTCCACATATTTTCCTGCATTCTCTGAGCCTCTGAGCATCTGGTCGTATCTTGGATAACCAAGTGGCAAAAGCTTTCTCGTTGCACAGTGGAAAAATTCTTTTTTGGTCTCTACAAATATATCTCCCGGCACAAGACAATAATCGAAAAATACTTTACGTTCAAGCTTATTTGCCTTATATCCGCATCCATGCCACAAATCAATAAATACCTGATTGGCACGTGACATTTTTACCCAATTAACTGCTGTTGTATAAAAAATATAATGTGCACTTTGGGCATATTTATGTGATTTTGCAGTCCTAAGGGGTGTATTGGTTTTAAAGCTTTTTACAAACTTAACATTCTTCTTTTTATATTTTTTGTACTTCTTCGGTTCATGCACAAGCCACACAAGCTCATATTTTTCATTGTAGCCCTTTTCAACCATATAATCAAAAAGTGCTCTGCCATTATCCGTAAAATCATTTCCCGTTTCAAATACAATACGGTCCATGACAAGCTTTGGCGGGTTTTTCTTCAAACGGTCAATCTTACCATTATCATAAAGCTGAAAAGACAACTGTGCAAAAAAAGCCTTCCAATCCCCATCCGTTTTAAGTTTAACTACCAGTTCCTTTAATTTTTTTAATTTCTTCTTTATACCGCTCATAGCTTCTCCGTTCCACTTAATACTCGTTTAACTTTTGTCTAAGTAACGTTGATGACGTATCCTTTGTATATGGCAAAAATACCAATCTGGCTCCGACTTTCTCCAAAACCCTTCCGGTTTCCTCCCATCTGGCATTTCCCTTCCAGTCATCACCAATATATATCTCATCAAACCTGAGAATATCCCACATCTCCATCTTATCAAGAGTAGTAGTCACAACAACCTCATCAACATACTCAATTGCCCTTACAATTGCCACCCGCTCATCTAATGGTATGATAGGACGTTTTTCCTTGTAGCTTGCCACAAGCTCGTCCGTATTGATTCCCACAATCAGATAATCACAATGGCGTTTTGCATTTTTAAGCAGATTTAAATGTCCTATATGAAACATATCATATGTTCCCTGTGTATATCCAACTATTTTTTTCATTGTGTTCCTACCTCTCCTTTTTTATTCCCAGATTTTTTATAATCCGTTCACAGTAATTATCACATTTATTGTGCATAACCGGCATCAGCTTATGCCTTGCCTCACGATATCGATCTATCCCCTGACACACATCCATGATAAATGTTTTTAAATCCTCAAAGGTATAAATAATTTGTCCCGGCATATACTCCAAGGGATTATCGAATATAAATCCTCGTTTTTCCCTATATTGTTCAATATCCCCAACCGCAAATCCGATTGGTCTGTCAAGCAGGAGATAATCGACTGCAACAGAGGAATAATCTGAAATAAGAGCATCACTTACTGCTATAAAATGATACAATAATACATTCCGTTTATCAAGCAGTTTGTTATCTGCAAATTTTATATTCTTAAATTTCTGTCCGTCATTTTCCTTTGCCTGCAACGGGTGCCTTTTTATTACAAGCAGGCTTCCCGTTTCCTCACATATTCTGTCAAGCTCCTCCAAACAGCCATCGTCACAAGCCACCGGTATACCATATTTAAGTCCTATATCGCCCTCATCAAAGCCTGACTCGGAGGAGGTTTTTCTAAATGTCGGCATCCATAAAATAAGTCTTCGGCCTTCCATGTCTGCACCGAAAAGCTTTCCTATAATTGTCCTTTTATCAAGATTCTTTTGGAGCAGCCAGTCATATCTGGGATATCCTATGCCAAGTATTTTACTCTGGTCACATTCCCAATATCTGGCTTTTGCCTCCACAAAAAGCTCTCCTGGAACGAGAGCATAATCAAACATTTCCATGGAACTGCTATATTGTATTTTTTTATTTTTATGAGTGGAATCCTTGTAGCCGCAGCCATGCCATAAATTCACAACAAGCTGTCCCTTGGCGGCGCCTCTGTTCAGATTCGCCGTATTATTCGTGTAAAAAAAATATTTTGCAGTATTGCCATAATAAAATGCCCGTGGGCTTGTCCAGCCATACTTATTTTCTGCAGTTGCAACAATAACATTCTTATAAGTTTTTTTGTCTATACTTTTCTTTGAGGAAACCAGCCAGATTAATTTGTACTTTTTAGAATATCCGTTTTCATATAAATACTCAAAAAGTGCTCTTGCGTTATCCGTAAAATCCTGCTGCTGTCTGTTTTTAAACACAATATAATTTTCATTGAGTCCACCAAAATGCCTGATAAAAAAGCAGACACACTTTTCCCCCATAAGAGTGGCAACGCGGCATAAATAGTAAAATAAAGTATATATCAATCCACTATTTTTTATTCTTTGCTTAATTATTTCTTTTTTCATTTTATTCCGTCATTTTTTCATATTGAGGTGCTATCTCATTTATATCACCATATGCAATAAGCTTACCCTTATCCAGTATCATTGCCTTATTACATATGTTCTGTACCTGTTTTAATGAATGTGACACAAGAAGCACCGTAACTCCGTCTGTCATCATACTTTTTATTTTATTTTCACTCTTTTTCTTGAATTTTGCATCTCCAACCGACAAAACCTCATCTAAAATCAGTATTTCAGGTGATACAACCGTAGCAATCGAAAAACCAAGCCTAGCTTTCATACCTGACGAGTAGCTGCTTATCGGTACATCCAGAAATTCACCCAGTTCAGAAAATTCAGCTATCTCATCATATTTTTCTTTTATAAATGCCTTGCTGTAGCCCAAAATAGCTCCGTATAGAAATATATTTTCTCTTCCGGTATATTCAGAAGCAAATCCAGCTCCCAGTTCAAGAAGTGGTGCAATGTTTCCGTATCTTTTCACAGTTCCCATTGTAGGCTTGAAAACTCCTGAAATTATTTTCAACAGTGTACTTTTGCCTGCACCATTCAGTCCTAATATCCCTACACGGTCTCCCTTTTCAATTGTAAAGGAAACATCCGTAAGTGCCCAGAATTCCTTATATTGAATCTGGCGCTTAATAAGCTTAATTATATACTCCTTGAGGCTTTCAATTTTCTCTCTGCTCAAATTAAATTTTATACTTACGTTGTCAACTACAATAGCCGGCTTACCCATATATCATACCTCTAAATGTTCAAAATAAATTTATCCTGTTCCTTTTTGAAATAAATACAGCCTATAAATATTGTGACAATACTAAATGCCGATGCATATATTAAGTAACTCTTATCTATAGCTCTACCAAAAATGGAACTTCTGAAAATATCAATTATACAATACAGTGGATTATATTTTAACAAAAATGCCCACTTACTTTCCAAAAGCTTTTCAGGATAATAAAAAATTGCACATGTGTACATGATTAGCATCAACGCAACCGACCACAAATATTCCATATCCCTGAAAAACACCCCTATCGTTGCCATAATCATGCTGACTCCGTAGCTGAGCAAAAATATCAGTATAAGGGCTATCGGTGCCTGAAGCAGATATATGGTTGGATGAACCCCCAGTACAAGGCTTGTAAAAAACAGTACAATTAATGAAATCAAAAAGATGACATAATCATAAAGCACGACTGAAAGGGGATATAAATATTTAGGTACATACACTTTTTTTATCAACCCTGAATTGGAACGTATTGACTTTACTGCTGACCTTGTTGATGTGGAAAAGAAACCATACAGCAATCTTGCAGTCAGTATATAGACAGGAAATGTTTTGTCCTCCCTGCCATATAACGTACCAAAAACTATAGTTAAAACAACTGTCTGAAGCAATGGTTCAAGCAGTGACCACACGATACCAAGATAAGAACGTCTGTATTTCAGCTTAATTCCTTTTTTTACAAGTTCCTTTAAAAGGTTTCTATATTTCCAAAAGTTTTCCAAACTCTTTTTCATTTAAATTACCTGTGTTTCCTATTTTCTAAGGCTAATTATACCATATTACCATATATTGTCAAAATTATTTACCCTGTTTCGTCCTTTTATGTTATCCCAAAAACAACTTTTCATACAGTCCCGCAATGTATTCCCATGTATATGCTTCCTGTATTCTCGCTTTTGCACGAATGCCATACTCTTTTCTTTTGTTTTCATCAAAAAGCTCTGCCTTATTAATTAGTGTTGCCAGATTTCCCTCAGATTTATCCCAGTATAATGCAGCTCTTTCTCCAACCTCCCTGTTAAATTTAACACCTAGAAGCATATTAAGGTCCGTTGCGGAAAGTGCCTCAAGCAGGCTTGGATTTGTGCCACCCACCTCATGTCCATGCATATATCCATATGCATATCGCCGTATATCGAAAAGTAATTGTCTTTCGTATACAGTACCAACAAATTTTATTCTGCTGTCCGCCTCAAAATCAAGTTTTTCCTGAAGTTCTTTATAAAATCCCTCATCCGCTGTTGTCAATATCGCTAGGTCACGTTTACTGTCCGACTTCATAAACTCACGAATGATGGTTTCAAAATTATTTTCCGGAACAAATCTGCCTACAATCAAGTAATAGCCATATGGTTCAAGCTGTTTTTCCTTAAGCCATGATTTATATTTCTCCGATAATTCAGCATTTGGTTCCTCAGGCAATACGTCTGCACCGTATGCTATAAATGTAGTATTCGGATTGTATTTTCTATACTCACTTTTTATATATTTTTCGATATTTTTGCTATCGCATACAAGCAAATCCGAATGCTTTACCATAAGCCTTTCTGAAAGCTTCCAATAGCATCTTATCGGTCTGTTCCACTTGGAACGCTTCCACTCATGTCCATCCGGATTTACATAGAGCTTTCCACCCAGACTGTGAATTTTTTTCAAATAATATCCGCAAAACGGTCCTATCCTGCAGGCAAGTACATATACAACAGGATTCTTTATATTGTGCCGTCTGATATATTTACAACACATTTTCAATGCTTTTAAATCGTAATATACAGCCTGTGCTGCTCCGATGTCGGGAACCTTAACCGAGAAGCATCTGGCATTATGGTATTTTACTTCTTTCTTCTTCATATTTTTACAGGCAACGTGATATTTGATCTGTCCGTTATCCTGATGACATTCTGTAAGACGGTCAACAAAGGTTTCATATCCACCATAATTACCGGGTATCCCCTTTGAACCCACAATAAATATATGCTGCATGTTTCCTCCAATTTATATGGAACCCTTTTTCGTAGCAACCGCCACAATGGTTCTCACAATTATTTTCATATCCAGGGTTATACTGAAATTTTTAATATACTCATTGTCAAGACGTACAACCTCCTCAAAATCAGTAATATCATTTCTACCCGAAACCTGCCACATTCCCGTAACTCCCGGCTTCATGGCAAGTCTGCTCTTATGATGCCCTGCATAACGCTCATATTCATCAAGTGTTGGTGGTCTTGTTCCGACTAAGCTCATATCTCCCTTGAAAACATTTATAAACTGAGGGAACTCGTCCAGACTCCATTTTCTCATAAATCTTCCGATTGGTGTAATTCTTGGGTCATCATCCATTTTAAACATGAGACCTGACATCTTATTTTGATCAAGCAGATCCTTTTTCCGCTCCTCAGCGTCAGCATACATGGAACGGAACTTGTACATTTTAAAGGTTCGTCCGTTCTTGCCTACTCTCACCTGTTTAAAGAATACAGACCCTTTTGATTGTATTTTTATCGCTGGTCCAAAAATAATACACAAAATTAATGTAATGACGATTCCCACTAATGAACCCAGAATGTCTATCAGCCTCTTTGCCAGCTTCTGCTTTGTGGACATCAGGTTATTGCTCGTAGTAACAACCGTATATGAATTCATACGCTCAACAACTGCATTCGGCACATTCGTAACAATTCCATTAAGATTAACGTGGACCACCACTCCCATAGCAAGAAATTTATTGACTATGTGATTCAGGCTTTTTCCGTTATAATTTAAAAATATTTCATCTATAACATTCGTTCTCACATAGTCATACATATCTATGCCTGTTGCCACAACATCTACTTCCTGTATCTGCTGTCCAACCATGTTTTTGTCAATAATAACAACACCCTGAACCGAAAACGAAACATAGTTGACCCCTGTAAGCCCTTTTAAAAGCTCATCGGCATCAGCCTTATCGGTTACAACAAGTACTCTGCTAAGCTTATCTTCTGTTTTTATGTGATGCCTCAAATAGGATTTTAACAGACATCTTGCACCATACATAAGCACTGAATCAATACTTACAAAGAGTGCAATAAGAATTCTGGAATAATCAGAAGATTGTTTCTGAAAGAACCATATCGCCAGCAATACGGCCAGCAATTCAAAATTGTGTACAAGAACATGGCGTATTTCCTTGCCATAGCCTCTGCGAATTATACCGGAATAACATTCCGTAAAAAAAGCAATGGCAATGTGGGCAAGTATTACTATAATATTCATCATAGTATAATCACCCGGCACTGCCTGTTCCTGTCCTAAACGCACATAATAGGCAATGAGAAAAGACACCTCGACACATATCAAATCTAAAAATATGAAATCAATATGCTTACTTCTGCTTGTATATCTGCCTGACACCTTTTATCACCGCCCATTATCGGAGTATTATTTTGTCAATTCTAGCATACCCAACTATTTTTTTCAATATTCTATATTTTATAACGCTTTTATCCTGTCTATTGCCTTTACTGTATTTTCATAGGTTCCAAATGCAGTCAGACGGAAATATCCCTCTCCACTTGGACCAAAGCCTGAGCCCGGAGTTCCAACCACATTTGCTTTTTCAAGAAGATAGTCAAAGAAATCCCATGAACTCATATTATCAGGCGTTTTAAGCCAGATATATGGTGCGTTAACTCCGCCGGAAACACTATAACCTGCACTTTTCAGCCCATCATATATGTACTTTGCATTATTCATATAATATGCTATCTGCTCCTTTGTCTGCTGTCTTCCCTCTTTGGAATAAACAGCATCACCTGCCTGCTGCACAATATACGGTGCACCATTGTACTTTGTTCCATGTCTCCTTGCCCAGAGGGAATTGAGACATGTTCCATCACTGCTTAGCAGCTCCTTAGGAACAACAGTAAATCCAAGTCTTGTTCCCGTAAAGCCTGCATTTTTGGAAAAGCTTCTAAGCTCTATGGCACATTTTTTTGCACCATCACACTCATAAATGGTATGTGGCACGTCATCCTCGCTTATATATGCCTCATATGCAGCATCATAAATAATAACTGCATTTATCCTGTTTGCGTAATCAACCCACTCCTGAAGCTGTGCTTTATTGATCGTTGCTCCCGTAGGATTGTTTGGGAAACACAAATATATAATATCCGGTTCCTCGCTTGGAAGCTCAGGTGCAAAACCATTTTCTTCCTTACAAGGCATGTATATAACATCACTCCAAAGTCCTGTCTGATTGTCATATGTACCAGTTCTTCCCGCCATAACATTAGAATCAACATATACAGGATAAACGGGATCACAGACTGCTATTTTATTATCCAGTGAAAATATTTCCTGAATATTTCCCGAATCGCATTTTGCACCATCACTTATGAATATCTCGTCAATTTCAATATCCACTCCTCTTTCCTTATAGTCCCATTTTGCTATGGAGCTTCTCAAAAACTCATATCCCAAATCAGGTGCATATCCCTTAAATGTTTCCTTTACAGCCATCTCATCTACTGCTTTGTGCAGCCTGTCAATGATTGCCGGTGCAAGTGGCTGTGTAACATCACCGATTCCAAGCCTTATAATCTCTTTGTCAGGATTTTCTTCCTGAAACTTTTTTACCTTTTTTCCAATTGTTGAGAATAAGTAGCTTCCCGGCAGTTTTAAATAATTATCATTTACTTTAAACATGTTCTTCCTCCTAAACTTTCTATATATCTGTTTCTATTACTCCATCAAAAACAACCCTTGCAGGTCCCGTCATGTACACAACATTTTGTTCCCTGTCCCACCTTATAATAAGCTCTCCTCCAAGCAGCTTGACAGTAAGCTCATCCTCTGTAAGCCCGTTTAAAATACATGCAACAGCAGTGGCGCATGTTCCTGTTCCACAGGCAAGTGTTTCTCCTGTTCCACGCTCCCACACACGCATCTTTGCATATTTCCTGTTTACTACCTGAACAAACTCTGCATTTACACGTCTTGGGAATATGGGGTCAGTCTCAAAACATGGTCCTATGTCCTGAAGCGGAAATGCATCAACATCATCCACAAATGTTATGCAGTGAGGATTTCCCATTGAAACACACGTTATATCCCATTTTCTGTCCGCAATGGATACGGTATGGTTTCTAACTGTCTCATTACCGGAAATTCCTTTTATGCACACGGGAACAAGGGACGCCTCAAGTATAGGTGCACCCATATTTACGGTAACCATAGCAACCTTTCCGCGTCCATCTGCTTCCTCATTTTCAATTGTTAAATCAAGATATTTAATTCCTGCCAGCGTTTCCACAGACACAGACTTTTTATCGGTAAGCCCATAGTCATAAACATATTTGCCGACACATCTTATACCATTTCCGCACATTTCCGACTGCGAACCGTCTGCATTGTACATTTCCATGGTAAAGTCTGCAATTTCAGATGGTTTTATAAGAATCAGTCCATCTGACCCAATTCCAAAGTGCCTGTCACTTACCATTCTTGCAAGCTCTCTTGGATGTTTTACTGTTTCACGAAAGCAGTTGACATATACATAATCGTTTCCCAATCCTTCCATTTTAGTAAACTTCATACTGTCATACTCCTTACACTTCAAATACATTCCGAATAATTGTAAAACGCAGTTCTATCCAAAACGGTCGTTGTACGACACAGACAAATCATCGCAGGCACGCTTTCGCTACTTGTCACACGCAACGGTACTAAGCTCGAAAAAACCTCGCTAAGTACCGGCTTATGATATTGTCTGCATCGTACAACGACATTCCGGAAATAAAATGCCTTACAATTGTCCGCAACATATCAAATAATTTTTCGTTTCAAGTTTACCACACGTTTTTCCAAAACGCAATTAACAGTGTAAAAAATATTGTAAGACGCGTAGCGATATGCTATGATGTGAGTGGAGCAATCGTGTTACAGGGTGGCTGACCTCTATTCTACATAGAATGGGGGTGGTGCTTATGAACAGGAAAAAGAAGAAAAATAAGAAATTGTTCGACTTCGAAGACCTTATGGCTTTTGGAATGTTCATTTTAGCATTGCTGACATTCATTTATCTGATTTGTCACTAATGTATTAAAGCATAGAAAAACCACCCTAAACTTTGGCGAGTAGCAGGTGGTATTTCTATCATGTTACGAGGTCAACCCCTTGTGGGCGGTTGTTCCTTTTGTAATTTATAATATAACATGCCCGATATCATTATTCAAGCATGATTTTTATTTTAATTCATTAGCAGTAGAAATCGCTTTTCTACTTCTCCAAGTCATATATTGCTTTGCAGGACTCCTTCCACTCCTCGTATCCATTTATCTCTCGCAAATCAGGAAGTCCACACACATCACTCAAATATTCTCCAATAAATCTTGTTACCTTCTTTGCTCCTGCAAAATTCACATGGTCTCCGCCATCCTTTGTATCTGTATCCCAGTCTATATTCAGATTGTTTTGTAAATTCAAATCCAAATATCCGACCTGTGACTGTTCTGCCCAATTTTTCACACTGTTGTGTCTTGCATAGGTCCAGTTTCTGGGAGAAGGACTGCTTACAAGCAACAGCTTTGTATTATTCTCATTGCAAAGCTTTAAAATTTTGTCCAGATACTTATACGTGTCATCCGAAAATTGCTCCTCATCCTCGCTTTCAACCATGTAACAGCCACCCTTATATGGATTTACACTATTTCTGACTATAAATCCTTTTAAATCATTACTGCCTTTTTTACCTGTTCCTGTACCTACAACACTACCAACAAAGTTTTTCCAATCCGAGTGATACGCAAATATAGGTAGTTTATTTGTTAAAAAGTTTAAAACGCCATCCTTATAATCACCGTCCACTGATGTGCCCCTATACAGACAGTTCGTTTCTATGACAACAACCTGAGGTGACTGACTTTTAAACACCTCCTCCAGTATGGCATATGTATCACACAGCCTCTGCGCAGAGGTACCACACACATACGAGGTATGCCCATACTCCGCAAAAAGAAGTGGCGGGCAAAAGCTGGAGTAGCACTCACTGTCACCACAGAATAAAACCTCAAGCGAATTATCCTTTTCTCCATGCACCTCATTTATTTTGCGTTCCACTGATTCCCTGTCATATACATCGGCAAACCGTCCCCTGTGAAACACAGCCGACATAATAAGCAGCAGTACAAAAAGTCCAAGCAAAAAGCCTGCTGACTTTAATAGATTTTTGTTAATTTTCATGAAGAACACCTCTTTCGTACATTCAGCCTCTGTCTATTAATATGCGGCATAAATCATATCCACCACTGTATATCCTGCTCCATATGCTCCCAGTATAATAACGCTCAGTATAATGGCATACCATACACCCCAACGAAGTGGAAGTCTCAATGAAGCAATTCTTTCTCTTATTGAAACACCCTTTTCATGTAAAATGTCAACAAGAAGAACAATAATAATTCCCAGACATGCTAGAACTACGTCATAAACATCCATACCTAAATTACTTTCAAATAATGCAGATATATGGAATTTGCCCAAAATACGTCCAAGCATTTCAAAGCCCTGTGTTACACTGGTAGCCCGGAAGAACAATTCGCCAATATTTACAATTACAAAAAGTTTTACAGCACGGAGTGCCTTGCAAACGTTTCCCTCGGAATTGATATTCTTTTGCTCCATAAATTTCTTCACAGGTGCTTCTGTAATAGTTTCAATAAATATCAGTACAAAATAATACATTCCGTAGAATATGTATGTCCAGCCGGCCCCATGCCACACACCATTGGAAAGCCACACACAAAACAGTGCTGCCGTAGGTGCTACAAATTTGCTGACACCGATTCCGAATTTGCCCTTCACACTCTTTGCTACCTTCTTGACCGGCTTTGCAAGAGACACCGGATAAAACACATAATCCTTCAACCATGTACCAAGTGTAATGTGCCACCTGCGCCAAAAATCAGATGCATTTTTTGCAAAAAACGGCTGTCTGAAATTTTCAGGAAGTACAACCCCAAATATTTCTCCTGTTCCGATTATAATATCCATACAGCCCGAAAATTCCATGTAAAGCTGGATAGTATAGAAAATCACTCCAACCGCAACTGCTGAGCCATCATAATTTTCATATCCCGAAAAGACTTTAATTACTGCGGGAGCAAGCCTGTCTGCGATAAGCATTTTCTTAAATAAGCCCCACAAAATCCTCTGATATCCAAACGCAACATTATGAAAGCTAAGCTCCTTTCCAGAAAACAATGCATATGCGGTTTCATTGAATCTGCTTATTGGTCCCTCCATAATCTGAGGGAAAAAGCTTAAATAAAGTGCAAGCCTTCCAATATGCTTTTCCGCCTTCACGGTTCCCCTGTATACGTCAGTCATATAGGAAATCGTTTGCAGTGTGTAGTAGGATATCCCTATCGGTGCAATAAATGTAATACCAAAAACCTTTAAATATTTAAATACAACAAGCATACCAAGTGTAAGAATCACGCCGCATCCAAGAATCACACGTTTTTTTCTCACAAGCTCTTTACCCTTTGCCGTGGAATTTTCCGCCACATAAGCAATCACTCGCCCAACCACATAGGTTACAAGAGTTGCTGCAAGCATCCAAATGATAAGCCCACCGCTTATAAGCCAGAAAAATATATAGTCCGTCACAAGAAGCGTTACCCATCTTATTTTTTGAGGCGTAAGCTGATACATAAGCATTACGGCAGGTAAAAACAGCAGGCTGTAGGTAAGTAAATGATATGACAATTTAATTATCTCCCTTCAATCTGCAAATCATTTCCCAAAGTTTCTCGGCAGAATTAAAGTTATCCGGTATAAGCTCTGCTGGTGATATTTCTACATCAAATTCCTCCTCAAGCTCTGACACCAACGACAGAATTGCAAAGGAATCCAGTATATGGTCATCAATCAGTGTTGTACAGCTTCTTACGTCAGCTCCCTGTGCAATTTCTTCCAGAATCTCTAACAATTTTTCCATTTTAAATTTCCTCCATTTTTGAATTAAATATGTTAATTTCCATTTTATGTCTAAGCCTATCCACGGTTCCATCCGCCTTCACGTAAAGCACCTGTGGAAATTCTCTGCTTAAAAACAATGCCATTCCTTCTGTTACCGAGTATGCTCCGCAACGTTCAAAAGAAATTACATCCCCGATTTTATAGCAGTCAGGCTTTATATCCCGCACTAAAACATCATTTGCAGTACATAGCGAGCCGCAGACGGAATACCCCACCTGCCCGCTTTTATCATTTTGCTCAATTGTCCTGCATTCCTTTTCTCCAATCAGCTTCATGTATGGTTTCTTCATTCCCATAAGCTGACCATAATAGTTTATCTGATGAATTCCACCATCCACGATTATATAACCGGCCTTGCCTGTATGCTTGATATCCATAATACGTGTGAGATAATATCCACAGCCGGCAGTCAGAAATCTTCCAAGCTCTATTGTAATTCGTCCAAATCCCTGAATGTTATCCAGCATATTCGCAAGCCCTGTCAGCTGCTTTCTTTCATCTGCAGATTCCTTATCGCCCTCACTGTCATTTTCAAAATATGACGCCTTAAGTCCCGGTCCATACTCAAGCTCCAAGTCGTTTATCCCATATTTTTCAGTAATTTTTTTACCGGTATCCTCTAACAGCTTTAATTCCTTTTCTATCTTTTCAGTCTTCTTTTGTGTTCCTCCATAATAGTGAAGCCCCGCCACATCCATAAGATCATCCTCATAAATCTGAGACAGAACCTGCATAAGATTTTCCTCATCCATACCAAACTGGTTTCCCGAAGACAACCTTGGCAGAACCTTAAATCTTACCTGAAATTCTTTTGCACATTTTTTCAAAACCTCATACTGCTGTTTTGATTCTATTGTATAAATGCCCCTGCCCTGACTGTAGGACATAATCTCTTTCATCTGTTCAAACGTTTTGCTTACACCGGACACTACCAGCTTACCTGCATCGATTCCCTCACGAATACATATTTCATATTCTCCAAAGGAACACACCTCCAATTTATCCACCATATCAGCAAGTGCTCCTGCCAAAAACGGATTGGCTTTCATTGCAAAACAGATTTGTGTACCTTTTGGAAGTAATTCTCTTATCAGACCGACCTGTTTTGTCAGTGTTTCCTCAAAAAATGCATATGTAGGTGTGCCATAAGTATCGGCAATTTCCATTAATTTTTTTTCGTACACTTTACTTCCTCCTGCTTTTGTATTGCTCCTTTAACAGTGCCCTGTCTGTCTTTCCATTTTTTGTAATCGGAAGTTCCTCCATGGGAATAAATACATTTGGCACCATATAATCCGGTACCCGTTTCCTCATTTCTTCAACAATCTGGCGCTTATCACCATTTCCAACATAACAGGCAACGACCTTACTTTTTTCCTCGTCGAAGAAACAGCATCCATGAGAAACGCAGCTTACACTGCCAAGTACACTCTCTATTTCCTCAAGCTCTATTCTGTGACCCATATGCTTAATCTGAAAATCCTTTCTTCCTGCAAAAAAGAGCAGTCCATCCTCATTCCAATATGCAAGGTCTCCTGTTCTATATATAGTTTCCGGAAACCGCCTTTCAAGGGGATTCCTTATAAATGCCTTTGCCGTCATTTCTTCATTGTTGTAGTATCCAAGTGCAAGACACGTTCCTGCAACACAGATTTCACCTGATGTATTTGGCATGTCTGACGTTATTTCCCTGTTCTCATCATCAAGCAGAAACACCCTTTCATTCGGAAAAGCATTTCCCATAGGAAGCATCTCGTCCTCCGCAAATTCCCTGTCCAAAATATAATAGGTGCAATTACATGTAATTTCCGTAGGCCCATACAGATTGACGAACAGCGCATCCGGATAATAGCTTCTCCATCCGTTTAACTGTTTAATCGGCATCATCTCACCACTGAACAAAATCTTGTTTATCTTAGACGGTACCTTGTATTTCAGTCCGTGCATCCGATTTAACAGGCAAAGTGCAGACACTGCCCAAATGAGCGTGGTCACATTATTTTGGTCCAACATATCAACCACCTGATTCGGAAACATAAAATACGACTTCGGTATAATAACAATTGTAGCCCCTACTTTAATTGTACTGTATATATCCTTTACCGATACATCAAAATCAAATGGTGCCTGATTTCCGATTACATCATTTTCCGTTATATTGAAAATATCCGTAAAGTTATCGATAAAATCTATAATAGAGCGATGGCATACCAGAACTCCCTTTGGCACGCCAGTGGAGCCTGAGGTGAAATTACAGTAAACACCATCCATGTCTGTTGCATTCTGACGTATATTTGCCAGAATCTCCTCGTCATACGAAAGTCCATCCAGATTCTCCACAAATACGATTTCTCCCTGATACCCTGCACCACGCAGCTTTTGTTCATGCTCCTTCCGGGTTATCACTATATCATTTTGAAGCGTCCCAAGTATGCTGGCTATACGTTCATCGGGAAATGATGGGTCTATCAGACTATAAAAACATCCCCCATATAAAATTCCCATAAACACCTTGAGGCATGTAACGCTTTTATCCATAAAAACCGCTACCGGCATCCCTGCGTAAGTTTTTCCTGCAAGCAGTGTTCCTATTCCTTTAGCTGCCTCTGTAAGCTCCCTGTATGTACAGGACTCCTTATCGTCAAGTGCCACATTCTTGTCAGGATGCTTAAGAGTACTTTCCTCAAGATATTCTAAAACATTTCTCATATCTATCTCCATTTTACAGAAAATATCATTTTTCGTTTATTTATTGCAGTTTTGTACTATTTAAATAATACAATGGTACAATAGCACATGTTATATGCACTGTCAAGTACAAACACTGCTTCCTATTGCTTAAATAATAATACCACTTCTTATATTAAAATAAAACTAACAAAATATTTAAGATTTAGTTAATACACCAATATAAAGCAAATTTTTCCTATTTTAAGAACAAAGCGTCTTCGACGCTGCAGTTCGAATCTTAGCAAGCTCCATAAGGAACGTGCCTATAGGAAATTCAGAGGAATTTCCTATAAAGAAATAAAAGCCCTGACTATTTTTATATCAGGGCTTTCGCATTCAGACTAATATTAAATTAATCAACTACGTATGGCATTAAGCTTACGTGTCTTGCTCTCTTTATGGCAACTGTCAAAGCCCTCTGATGCTTTGCACAATTTCCAGTAATTCTTCTTGGAAGAATCTTTCCTCTCTCAGAAATATATCTCTTAAGCTTGTTTACATCTTTATAATCAATAACAGAGTTCTTCTCTGCACAGAACACACAAACCTTTTTTCTTCTGCGAATAGGTCTTCTCTTCATAGGAGCGTCAGCACGATCGCCCTTCTCTGTCTTATTATAAGCCATTTTATTTACCTCCATTTTACTGTATGTCTCTACTTAAATGGTAAGTCGTTCTCTATTCCTTCAGGAATACTCATAAATCCGTCAGCACTTGCACTGCTTGGAGCCGGTCTGTCAGCCTGATATCCACCGCCCTGCTCACTGGCGCTCTTGCTCTCAGCAAATTCCTGTTCCTCAACTATAACTTCAGTCGTGTAAACCTTTACACCATCCTTGTTTGTATAGCTTCCCGTCTGAATCCTGCCTGATATAACAATTTTAAGTCCCTGTCTGAAATATTTTTCAGCGAACTCTCCTGCTCTGCCAAATGCCACACATGGAATAAAATCTGCGGTCTGGTCATTTCCTGTCGCATCACGTCTTCCACGTCTGTCAACTGCAAGCGTATATCTTGCTATTGCTAAAGGCTCTGCCGCCTGTGAATATCTAACCTCAGGATCACGAGTCAAACGACCCATCAAAATTACTTTGTTCATTGGAATTCCTCCTTATCTACTACTCCGCATCCTGTCTGACACAAAGATATCTGATAACAGATTCCATAATACGAACATTGGCCTCAACCTGAGCCGGGGCATCAGCACCTGCATCAAAAGCGATGAAGTAATAATAGCCTTCCTTCATCTTCTGAATTTCGTAAGCTAATCTCTTCTTACCCCACTCATCAACGTTAGTGATTGTTCCGCCAGCCTTCTCGATAATAGCCTTAGCCTTATCAACAACAGCGGTTCTTGCATCATCTTCAATCTTTGCACTAACAACCAACGCTAATTCATACTTGTTCATGTTATTGCACCTCCTTATGGTCTAATGGCCCCCTGTATCGGGAGCAAGGAATATATATAAAATATATCACAGAGTTAGATAATACCACATGAATTTTAAAATAGCAAGGGAAAATTTGTTATATTAAATTCAGATGTTTAATACCATTCACTTTACAGCTTATAATATAAACTTAAATTATTAAATTGTAATTGTTTGCCGCTTATCTTCTGTTCTCCTTTATAATTTCCTTACTGCAGGCATAGGTTACACTAAAATATATCAGATATATTAACAGTATTATTCCTGCGGAGAAAAGAATTGCATTTGTGAGACCGCCCCGTGAGAACACCGACAGGATAAATATTCCCGTCTGTATTCCAAATATCGAGTGGATAACTGCAAGTCCCAGCGGCAGCCCGAAAAACAAGGCACTCTGTCCAAGCAGTGAACGGTTTATCATTTTTTCATCCACACCTATTTTTCTTAGTACAGCATACTTATCATAGTTATCTGATGCATTTGACAGCTCCTTCAATGCAAGTATTGCAGCCGCTGATATCAGGAACACCATTCCCAGATAGCTTCCGGTAAACACAAATATTGCTGCCAGTCCCACACTTGCATCATAAATATCTGTCTTTGTGTTTACCGCAATATAGGTGTCTCCCGAATCATCACTGATATACTTTATTGACAGATTAGCAAGATATTCATCCCACGCATCATGCTCTTCCCTGCTCATATCTACATAATTTGCAGTAAATATGTCTATCACACGTGCACTTTCAGGATACGTCTTCACATAACCCTCCAAATCACATGTATCCGGCACAACCAGAATTCCGTCATTATCCTCCGCCGCAGACATAAGGACAGACAATCTTTTACATTTGTTATACGCCGGCTTATAGGTTTTTCCACATATATCAAGAGTAGTGCCATTTTTCAGTGCAAGGTCATATTTATCTACTGCGAAGCTGTAGTTTGCCAACAAAATATATTCATCATCAGCCATCCCAACCTCGTCTCGTCCATATATGCGTGCCAGTTCGTTATAATCAGACTGCTTTATTATCCCAAAGTCACTATAATAGCTATCACGGTATTCTGTTGCCTTCAGCAGTTCCTGTGCACTTACCCCAGCAAGTCCAAATACATGAAGTTTTGAATAGTCTGAAAATTTCATCATATCCACATTATTATTTTCAAGGATTTCATCAATTGAAAGGGATGTTTCATCAAAATCATCTGCAAAGCTATACATCTGGACATCTGCCTGTGCATTTTTTCTGAGCACATTGTTAAGACTATTCCTGACAGACATAGAGCATGAAAGCACACATATCGTAAAAAAGAGAAGCAGGCATATAATTCCACCTGAAAAGACATTGGAGTTAACCCTGTTTCCAAGCTCCTTTACACTGAATGCATTCAATCCCTTAAAGTAAAAACGTTTGTTTTTTCCTGCAAGTATAATCATCATACCGGCAACGGACCAAAACGCCATAAATGTACCTATGATTCCTTTTACAACCTGAATACCAAGATCTCTAATACTGTGAAGGTCTTCCGCACCTGCCGTCACACTGTAATACGCTGTTCCGAGAAGTACGCATGCTGCAATGAACACGATTACACAGAGCACTGGGTTTTTTGCATAGTTTTTTTCGGAACGTTTTCCCGAATTTATAAGGTTGATAAGGCGTTCTTTTCCAACTACAAATACATCGCAGACAATTACGATACCATACATTACAAGGAAATATAACAGTGTTTTCACAATGGCAGAACTTGATATCGTAAACTGAAAACGTGTCATGTCAGCCTCAAACAAATTAGCAACAACGATACTCATTCCCTGCGATGCAATAACTCCAAGCATAAGTCCGACAACCAGTGAAATGATACCGACAAATATTGTCTCAATTACAATAACTGCTGAAATGCTTCTCTTACTCATGCCAAGAAGCATGTATATTGCAAATTCCTTCTTTCTGTGCTTCATCAAAAAACTGCTTGCATATACAATCAGAAATCCCAGAACAAATGCAACAAACACACTTACTACTGACAGCACATCCGTTAAAAGACCAATTATTTCCAGCTTGGTATCCTTCAGCGTGAGCATTGCACTTTGGCTGTCTATTGCATTAAACACATAGAAAATTGCAATTCCTAATATAAGTGTTGCAAAATACACAAGGTAGTCCTTTATTGATTTTTTTATGTTTCGAAATGCCAGTTTAAAGAGCATCATTCAGATTACCCCCTAACATAGTCACAACTTCAATTATCTTGTCAAAAAACTGTTTCCTGGAATCATTTCCTTTTCTTATTTCTGAAAAGATTTTTCCATCCTTTATAAATATAACTCTTGAAGCATAGCTTGCGGAAAAAGCATCATGGGTAACCATGAGTATAGTAGCCTGAAGATCCCAATTAAGCATTTCCATACTTTCAAGAAGATGCCGTGAAGCCTTTGAGTCCAGTGCACCTGTAGGCTCGTCGGCGAGAACGAGAGCCGGTGAGGTAATAAGCGCTCTTGCAGCAGCAACTCTCTGCTTTTGTCCACCACTCATCTGATAAGGATATTTATTCATAACATCCTCTATATCAAGCTTTGCCGCCATTGCCTTTACCCTTTTTTCTATCTCTCCTGCATTTACACCCTGTATGGAAAGTGCAATGGAAATATTTTCTAATGCAGTAAGGGTATCTAACAGATTGAAATCCTGGAATATAAACCCAAGTTTTTCCCGTCTGAACTTATTCAGGTTATTTCCTCTTATGTTTGTTATATCTTCCCCTTCCATGAAGATATGTCCCGCAGTTACTCTGTCTATTGTAGATATGCAGTTCAGCAGTGTTGTCTTTCCTGAACCACTGGAGCCCATTATGCCGACAAACTCTCCCTTATCAACACTAAATGATACCTTATCAAGTGCCTTTGTAAGGTTAATTTTTCCGCCATAATATTTTTCAACTTCCTCCAATTTTAATATTTCATTCATTGATCTTTCCTCCTCGTCATTGAACCTGCCCTAAATCTACAATAATTTTTTTCCCCTTTCCATAGCTTTACATGACAACAACCTTACAATTTTGTAAGGTTGTTGATAAATCTTTATTTTTTTGCAACAATCAGATAGCGGTGAATTGTCCCTTCAATTCTGCCATATTTATCAATCATTTCCTGCATTTTCAAAAGCTGTTCAAAACATTTATCTACAGAAAAATTCGGAAACTCCCATTCAATCACATGGGCAAACCAAACAAATGCTCCTACATCATAAAAATATATGGGACGATATGCTTCTTCTGCCTGAATAATTTCAAATCCTGCGGTTTCAAAGCTCCTACGCTGGTTGTCCAGATTTAAGTGTGGAAATGGTTGCTCTGTTTGGGGTAACACCATTTCAACCAAATCCCTGTCATTATCTCCCCCTACCTGTTCTGTAATAAACAGCCCATCTTTTCTTAATAGCCTATGAAGCTCTCCTGCATCAAAACCACCATGTCTGTTGATAATTAAATCAAACGACTCATTTTCAAATGGGATTCGTGACGGATTATTACATTCCCTGAACCTTATTCTCAGCGGCAATAATTTTTCACGGCATAGCAAAACATTCGGTGGGTAACCTTCTGTTGCAGAAGTATTTTCATAAGGAGGATTTAAGGATAATAAAAACTCGCCACCACCTGTATCATAATCCATGATGTTTATATTGCTTTTCAGATGCTGCCTGACGAGCCTTTCGTAATTCCACGGCAAATCATGTTCCGCCTCGTATCTCCCACAAATGTGTGAAAAATCCCACCCTTTGATATGGGCAATCTGCTCCTCGTGTTTCCAAATATTTCTTAAACTTTCTTTATTCATTAAACTGCCTTCCTTTCATTTACAAATTCATGTCCATGATTGGTGCAGTTCCTGACAACATAAGCATTTCCTTAAATTAACCTCGATACAATCTGCTGTCAGTATTAGAACTGCACCGAGTATTTAATTCGTTTCATCACAATTAGTCTCCAATCTTTTCTTATTATGTTTATTATACTTCATTATTCATACAAAAAAAAGTGTTTCTCTGTCTCCTCATGCACCTCATATAATACACAATCCCTACAATATCCGCCAAAGCCCATCCGATTGGTATTGCCACCCATATTCCTTTCACACCGATTGTTGGTATACCTGACAGCATATAGGCAAGCAGAACTCTCGTTCCGAGGGAGCAGATTGTAAGCACAAGGGAAATTGCCGGACGGTTAATGCCCCGATAAAAACCATAGAGCATAAATAGCAGCCCAATTCCAAAATAAAATGCTGCCTCAATGCGAAGATAGGAAACACCCACTGAAGTTACATCCTGCTTGTCCTTAACAAAAATATTCATGAGCTGTGGTGCAAAAACACATACTATACTGCTTATAATAATACAAAATACAAATACAACAACAATGGAGCTCTTAATTCCCTTTTTAATACGCTCAGGCTTTTCCGCCCCATAATTTTGTGCCACAAATGTTGAGAACGCATTTCCATAATCCTGAACCGGCATATATGCAATCGTGTCTATCTTAACTGCCACCGAAAATGCAGCCATAACCACAGACCCAAAGCTGTTGACCAGTCCCTGAACCATTAAAATTCCAAAATTCATAACCGACTGCTGCAGACAGGTAAGACCGGAAAGCCTGAAAATATCTTTCAATATAGACAGGTCCCACACCATGTATTTCCGTTCCATCTTAAGCTTAGGAAAGCCTGCATAATAAAACAGATAAAGTCCCACAGCCGATACATACTGTGAAATTACCGTTGCCAAAGCAGCTCCCTTAACGCCCCACTTAAGAACCGCAACCAGATAAATATCCAGCACAACGTTCAAAATTACAGCAACAGCCAAAAACACTAAGGGCACAACGGAATTACCGACTGCCCTCAGAAGATTTGCATAATAATTATATAAAAAGGTTGCCAGAATTCCAAAAAATATAATGACAAGGTAATCTCTTGAAATGTCAGTAATTTCTGTCGGGACTCTAAGTATTTGTATAATATTATCTACCTGCCAAAGAACAATTCCTGTCATTACGAGAGCAAGTATACCTATCATGGAAAAGGATAAAAAAATACCCTTTTTCAAAGGCTCTATACAATTTCTGCCATACTGTATTGCAAAATAAGCACTGCTGCCCATACAAAGTCCCAAAATAATAGACGTCAGAAACGTCATTAATGTATATGCTGAACCCACTGCCGCAAGTGCATCAGAACCGATATATTTTCCGACAATCCATGTGTCAACAATGTTATAAAATTGTTGCAATACATTTCCCACCATCAACGGAATTGCAAATAATAAAAGTTTTCCCGTAATATTGCCTGTGGTCAAATCCTGTTCCATTTTCTTATCCCTTCCGGAGTAATAGACTTTTACCGACGTAGCTTCCAACTTTATCTGAATCTATATTTACTAATCAGCTACTTTATCGAAATTCATAATATTTATCCTTGCCAAAGCTGATTTTTATTTCCGTAAATTCTCCCTCATTTGACCTTACCTCAATTATATGTCCAAGCTTGTCACATAGCTTTTTACATATATAAAGCCCCATTCCTGTCGAGGCTGTTGTCCTTCTTCCATTTTCACCGGTAAAGCTCTTGTCAAACACTCTCTGCAAATCTCTTTCATTTATGCCAATTCCATTGTCTTTAATGGAAAGGATAACCATCTCATCTGTCTTATTGACTCCAAAGCTTATGGAGCCTTTCACAGTCTTGTCTTCACGCATTTTAACAATAATATATTTAATGGAATTGTTTACAATCTGACCAATGATAAATTCCAGCCATTTGCTGTCTGATATAACATCAATATCAAGCTCATCCTTCACGATACTGATTTTATTTCCCAATATAAGATCCTTTTGTTCCTTGACAACATTATTTACCAGTTTATTCAGATTGCACCGCTTCATTAAATAATCCTTCTCAGGTGCATCCGCTCTTGCATAAAAAAGTATCTGTTCCACATACTGTTTAAGCTTATCTATCTGCTTTTTCTGCCCCTTCAAATCCGTACTTTCATTGTAATTCATTAAATCCAGACTGGACAATGGTACCTTTACTTCGTGTATCCACATTTCGAGATACTCCTTAAATTCCGTCACAGAAAGCTCCAGACTGTTTATCCGTTCCTTCATTGCCTTATTGCTCTCATAAAGTATATCCAGAATAATATCTCCATCGGGGAACCCCGGTTTATCAATCATTTCGACAATCAGGTATTTTTCCTCCAGTTGGGAAAGTATGCCCAGCATTTCGTCATAAAACAGCTTCCGCCGGAAATAATCAAAACAAAGGGAAACGAATCCACACAGAAGAATTAAAAATACCAGTGCATGCTGGTACTGCAAGTCAGCCTTGAATACAAATCCCATCATGTATATACATATTACAAGAAAAAATGTTCCTGCTATAGATATTTTTTTATTCCATAAATATGTAGTAAGCTTCATTCCAATATGTACCCCTGACCTCTTTTTGTCTTTATAATATCATTATAGCCACATTCTTCAAGCTTTCTGCGAACACGATTTATATTGACCGTAAGTGTATTATCATCCACAAACTCATCCGAGTCCCACAAATAGCTTATAAGCTCATCTCTGGACACAATCTTTCCCTGCGCCCGAAACAGATAGGACAATATTCCCATCTCATTTTTTGTAAGCTCCACGGACTGACCGTTTACAGTAATAACCCCTCTTGACGGTTCTAAAACGATGTCCTTATATCTCATTATGTCATCGCTGTCACTCGTTCCGATACGTTTAAACACAGCCTCAATATGAAGGAGGAGTATGGAAGGATTATAGGGCTTTCCAATAAAATCATCTGCCCCAAAGCTCATGGATAATAGCTCGTCCATATCCGTATTTCTGCTTGTTACCATAATCACAGGTGTATCCGAAACAGCCCTGTACTGTTTCAGAACACTCTCACCGTCAGCTCCCGGAAGATTGATGTCAAGCAATACCATGTCAGGTGCTTTTTCCACAAGCTGCTCTACAATGTTTTCAAAGCTTGTCAGGTAATCCGCACTATAATTATTTCTCTCCAATAAAGTTTTAAGTTCTTTTGCAAGCTCTAAATTATCTTCGACAATTAAAATATTCTTCATAGCACCTCCGAAAATAAGCCTACTACTGTTCTTCCTCCTCAGGGGATTCTACAGTTATGTAAACTTCCGCAAGATTTAAACCACTCTCTGTACACAGCCAACTCTTAATTGAGGAACGCTCATATTCTTCTATCTCCTCACTTGCTTTTGCTGACAGGAAAACCACATCGCTCCTACCATTAAACATGATACCAACATAACATTCAGACAAGTGAGGATATATTTTCTCTGCCTTCTTTGCAAGCGTCTTGATATCTTCATAGCTGTTTATTGCTTCTTCATAACCATCCATCGTTTCCTGCAAGGAGGTAATTATCTCATCACGCTCCTTAAGCTCATCCTTCAGTTCTTTTATAGTATTCTCCTGAACAACAATCGTAACCTTGTCACTATCGTCAACATCCTCATCAGCGTTAAACACATTCTGTGTTACCCTTAACGTATAGTCTTTCAAATCATACCGGCCGAGTTGCCCTTTCAGCATTTCGATTACATCATCCGATACCGTATTTCCCACAAGAGAAACTGATATCGTCTTTTCATCAATATCATACTCCGTCTTTACAATCTGTGTATCGGAAAAGTTGAATTCCTTTTCCAGATAATTTGTTATATTGGTCTGCATATATGACTTGTAAACAGTCCTTGCACCGATAAACACACTTGGAGTTACAACAACAATGGTAATTGCAATTATAATTCCGTTAACCCTTCTCTGCTTTTTTGCACTGATGCTTCTGTGGTAAGGCACACGTAAAACTAATGTTATAATACCTGTTGATATTGCAATAAACAATGTATTTATAATAAACAGATAAAATGCTCCCAAAAAGAAATCAAGCTGACCGGTTGCGATACCATAACCGGCAGTACAAAGCGGAGGCATAAGCGCTGTTGCTATGGCAACACCCGGTATAACATTTGAATGCTTCGTTCTTGTATGACCAATCATACCCGCAAGTCCACCAAAAAGAGCAATCAAAACGTCCCAGAGTGTAGGGCTTGTTCTTGCTATCATCTCCGTTGTCGGCGTGGTCATAGGTGAAAGGGAAAAATATATCGTTGCCGTAATAAGACTGATTGCAACCTGAGTACAAAATCTCACAAGTGCATGCTCCAAAAGCTGCAAATCCCTTACTGCAATGGAATATCCCATTGCAAGTATTCCGCTCATGAGAGGCGATATAAGCATGGCACCAATAATAACCGCTGTGGAATTCACATTAAGGCCTATGGATGCAATCAAAATTGCAAGCATAAGGATCCACATGTTTGCACCATGAATAACCGTCTGCTCCCGCATCATTGCATCAATTTCCTCGTATGTCATCATATTGTCAGTAATGCTGAATACACGTCTGAAATATGCCCGGAGTCTGCCTTCCTTTTCTTTTATGTCTTGTTTTATTTCTTCTCTTATTTCTTCTTTTATCTCTTCCTTTATCTCTTCGGGCATTTCGGAAAACTTGTGAAGCTCCTCCCGTATAGACTTATCTGTTGTCACCTTTTTTTCATTTTCTTTCATTGTATCTGTATTATTTGTCTCTTCATTGTTTTTTTGTCTTTTATTTTTACTCATGATGCCTCCTATCAAAGAACAAAGTACCTTCGGCACTGCAGTTCGTATCTTAGCAGGGTTCGCAAGAACCGTGCCGATAGGAAATGAAGTTTCCTATCAAAGAACAAAGCAAAAGAGGCTGCGGACTCAGGATATTTTCGTTACTACGGGAAATATCTTGGAGCGGCAGCCCCTTTTTATTTATTATCTGTCAGTTTTTCTTTTTTTAATAATGAGTGCAACAACACCTGCTGCAGAGCAGAGCATAACGCCCAATAATAATATTATGTTAAAAGAATCTCCTGTATGGACAACCTTATCTGTTGTATTTGTGTTGGTATTCGTTCCTGTTGTGTTGTCTGTACTTCCTTCTGTTTTATCAGTTCCTTCGGTTGAACTATCCTCCGTCTCTGATGTATCATCAGCTTTTGTTACAATGTAAACCTCGCATGTGGTCTTCTTGCCATTAACAACCTTTGCCTTATGTACCTTTCCAACCGAAACATCATATCCATCCGGAACCTTTGTCGTCTTAACCTTATACGTTCCTGCCGGAAGCTTTTTCAGTGAAATTTCGCCATCCTTGTTTGTCTTATATGACTTTGATGTACCATCCGGATTTGTAATCTTTACGGTTGCACCCGGTACAACGTCTCCGGTCTTCTCATCATATACAATAACGAGAAGCTCTCCGTCATCTTTTGGCTTGTCACTTTCAGTGGTCGGTTCTTTTTCTGTTGTCGGGTCTTTTTCCGTGGTCGGATCTTTTTCTGTTGTTGGGTCTTTTTCTGTTGTCGGATCTTTTTCCGTAGTTGCTTTTGCCTCATCTACCATCACAAGCTTTTCACCTTCAGCCATTGGTGTAGTTGAGTACTTACCGCCTGTATACTTATATATATTTCCCGATGTATCTATCTTGAATTTTACATCCGTTGCATACTCATATCCCTTAGGTGCTGCCGTTTCCTTCCATGTATATTCACCTGCCGGCAGCTTTTTCAAAACCGTTGATACAGTTCCACTTGTCCATGAAAC
>CAMWGV010000014.1 GCA_947173945.1 uncultured Lachnospiraceae bacterium | reverse complement strand
TTATAATACCGATAAATATATTTCTGTCATCTATAACAGCCAAAAAATTCCTATCCAGTATTTTTTCCATTATTTTTTCTGTCTCTGTGCTATTAAAAACATAATCATCCACACTTAAATGAACGATGTCCCTTACGGTCATAGTAGCCAGTTCCTCACATCCATGTGCCATAACTACACGGAGAAAATCCCCCTCGCTTACGACCCCCTCAAGCCTTCCGCTTTCATCAATGACAGGTACTGCGCTAAAGCCGCTTGCCATAAGAAACTCCACGGCCTTATCCATCGTATCGTTTCCGTTTAAATATGTAAGATCCTGCTTAGGTATCAGTATATTAAATATATTCATCTTGTCGTTCCTCCTTTGTCAGCATTGACAAGCCCCTACAACTGCTCAGCCATGGACAAAAGGAGCTCCTCCGATTTTTCCCAGCCAAGACACGGATCAGTAATGGACTTACCATAGCAGCCTCCTCCAATCGGCTGGTTTCCATCCTCAATATAGCTTTCTACCATAACACCCTTTACAAGCTTTTTTACATCGCTTGAATGTCTCATACTGTGAAGTATCTCATTTACAATTCTAGGCTGCTGATCCCATTTTTTACCTGAATTGTTATGATTTGCATCAACAATACATGCAGGATTCAAAAGATCAAATTTCTCGTACATATCTGCAAGAAGCTTCAAATCTTCATAATGATAATTTGCTATAGACTGTCCACTCTTGTTCAGTGAACCTCTTAAAATGCAATGTGCAAGCGGATTTCCATCTGTCTTCGTCTCATATCCTGCAAACAGAAATGTATGTTTAGACTGTGCTGCCACACAGGAATTGAGCATGACAGAGTAATCTCCACTTGTAGGATTTTTCATACCTACCGGTACATCAATTCCACTCGCTGTAAGTCTATGTGCCTGATTTTCAACACTTCTTGCACCTATAGCCACATATGACAGTATATCCTCAAGATATGGCCAATTGTCAGTGTACAGCATCTCGTCAGCAGCAGTAAGACCTGTTTCCTTAATTGCCTTGATATGCATTTTTCGAATTGCCTTGACTCCCTCTATAAAATCCGGCTTATTTTCAGGATTTGGCTGATGTAACATTCCCTTGTAACCCGAACCATTCGTTCTAGGCTTATTTGTATAAATTCTCGGAATAATCATAATCTTATCCTGAACTTTTTCCTGAACCTTTGCAAGCCTGCATAAATAATCAAGAACTGACTCCTCATAGTCTGCCGAACAAGGTCCTATAATAGCTATAAATTTATCGGACTCTCCTGTAAAAATCTTTTTTATTTCCTCGTCTCTGGCCGCCTTAATGTCAGCTAATTCCTTTTCCATAGGGTGTGCCTGTTTAATTTCTTCAGGACTTGGTACACTTTTTACCATGTGCAATGACATCTTTTTTCTCCTCCATACTAACACGAAATTGTATCAAATTTGTATATATTCTGTATTTTTTTTGTGACATATCTATCCAAGCTCGTCCAATGTCTTTGAAAAAGCATCCAGACACTCATTTATAAAGTCTTTAACCTCAGGAAGCTCCTTTCCAAGTTTAGCGACTGTTTTTTCTGTAGAGCTTTTTGCCACAACAAACTCTCTGTTTCCGGTCTTTTCCTCCTCAAGACACTTTATAAGTGCGGATATCTTATCCGCAGCCTTTACAAGCCTCCACTCATATTCTCTGTCTGCCGGTTTAAAAAAGTATTTCTGGTAGTGCTTTCTTATATCCTCCGGAAGCTGTTCAAGCAGCTTCCGGTTTGCTTCATCTTCAATTGACTTAAATGCCTCATTTATGCTTCTGTTATAATATTTGATTGGAGTCGGCATATCACCTGTGATTATTTCGGACGCATCGTGATATATGCCAACCAATGCCGCATAATCTGCATCTAATTGTTTGTTATACCTCTCATTTCCGATGATACATAATGCATGTGCAATCATACTTACCTCAAGGGAATGCTCAGATAAATTCTCTTCCCTGGTATTTCTCATCAATGCCCATCTTGCGATATATTTCATTCTGGAAACAGTGGCATAAAAATTATAATTCATCCTTTTTTGCTCCTGATGTTGTTGTATTTTTCAGCTTTATCTTCTGATATTTCTCAAATAACCTTCCAAATTCCTCACCGGTAATATTTTCCTTTTCATACAGAGTCTTTGCAATAGCATCAAGTGTGGTCATATTTTTCTTCAGAAGCTTAAGTGCCTTCTCATATGCCGCCTTAATCATATTCTTGACCTCTGTATCGACCTTGGTTTCCGTTTCACTTGAACAGTTTAAAACCCGTCTGTTATCAAGATATTGCCCTGTTACACTTTCAAGCTGTACCATACCGAACTTATCAGACATTCCATACATGGTTATCATCGTTCTTGCTATATTGGTTGCCTTTTCTATATCATTTGACGCACCACTTGTTATCGAGTCAAACTTAAGCTCCTCTGCAGCACGCCCTGCAAGGCAGATAACAATTTCCTCCTCAAGCTCTTTCTTGCTTTCAAGCTGCTTTTCTTCCTCCGGTACCTGCCATACATATCCCAGAGCTCCGCCTGTTCGTGGTACTATGGTAATTCTCTGTATCGGCATAGTATTTTTCTGAAGCGCAGACACAAGGGCATGTCCTACCTCGTGATATGCAACTATCTCCTTCTCCTTTGGGCTCAAAAGCTTTTCCTTCTTTTCCTTACCCGCAAAAACAACTTCCACAGAGCCAAGCAAATCTGACTGTGAAACATGTTCCCTGCCATTTCTTACAGCAAGAAGTGCCGCCTCATTTACAATGTTTGCCAAATCCGCACCTACCGCACCTGCTGTTGCTAGGGCAAGCGATTTTAAATTAACGGACTCATCTATCTTGACATTTTTCATATGAACTTTTAAGGTGTCAATTCTTCCCTGTAAATCAGGCTTTGAAACAATAATTCTCCTGTCAAAACGTCCCGGACGCAGCAATGCCTTATCCAAAACCTCCGGTCTGTTTGTTGCCGCAAGGACTACGATACCCTTTGACGTATCAAATCCATCCATTTCAGAAAGAAGCTGGTTGAGCGTCTGTTCACGCTCTGTGTCTCCACCTGAATGTCTTGTATCCCTGCTTCTTCCTATTGCATCAATCTCATCAATAAATATGATACATGGTGCCATGGCATTTGCACGCCTGAATAAATCCCTGACTCTTGCAGCACCGACACCAACATAAAGCTCCACAAAATCTGATCCTGACAGTGAAAAAAACGGAACCTTTGCCTCACCGGCAACAGCCTTTGCAAGGAGTGTTTTTCCTGTTCCCGGAGGTCCTACAAGAAGTGCTCCTCTTGGAAGTTTGGCACCAATCTGAAGATATTTTTCAGGCTTTTCAAGGAAATCAACCATCTCAGTGAGTGACTCCTTCGCCTCCTCCTGACCGGCTACATCCTTGAACGTAACTCCGGTTTCCGTTTGTACGTGCATTTTTGCATTGGATCTTCCGACACCCATTACACCGCCACCTTTGGTGGCACTTTTCATAATGAGCATCATCAAAACATAAAATGCAACTATCATAATTCCATAAGACAATATGGTATTTATTATTACACTTCCACCTTCGTCTATCTCCTCGAAGGTTACGCCTGCTTTATATAATCTTTCAACTAAATTATAATCATCTGCCTTTACAACACTGTAGGACACTTCATATACAGCATTTTCATCCTGTAAAACAGGTTTGAAGGTTATCTCATTACTATAAATCTTGACATCCTGCACATTTCCGGCCTCAAGCATTGTAAGAAACTCATCATAAGTGACCTGTTCCTTGCCGGAATCCTTAAATCTGCTGTATGCCTGCCAGAATGCCAATGTCAGTAAAACCGACAAAATTAAAATAATAATAGTTGCTGACGGTTTCTTTTTGTTGTCATTGTTATTTGAATTGTTACCGTTATTATTACTATTTTCGTTATTACTCTGATTATGATTATCGTCCATATACCTCTCCAATTAACAATGAGCTGTCATAGTATTCCAATCCTACTTTAACAGCCCATTTTTATGATTTATATTACTTGTATAAAGGATACTTATCAGTAATACTCTTAACTAATTCCATAGCCTTATCGTTATCCTTATCTATAACTGCCGCCTTTATGGCATCCGCTATGGTAATCATATCCTCCTCATTTGCACCACGGGTTGTAATTGCAGGTGTACCAAGTCTGATTCCGCTGGTTACAAATGGTGATTTTGGGTCGTTAGGAACTGTATTTTTGTTACATGTAATGTGAACCGAATCAAGAAGCTTCTCAACTTCCTTTCCAGTAAGGTCAAGATTCTGCAAATCAACAAGCATAAGGTGATTATCAGTACCACCTGATACTATTTTGAAACCTCTCTCCGTAAGTGCCTCTGCAAGCTTTGCAGCATTTTTAACAACCTGAGTCTGATACTGCTTATACTCATCTGTGAGAGCTTCCTTTAAACATACTGCCTTTGCTGCTATGACATGCATAAGTGGGCCACCTTGAATTCCCGGAAAAACAGCTTTGTTAAAATTGTATTTCTCATTTACCTCATTGCTTGAAAGAATCATTCCTCCACGTGGTCCTCTTAAGGTTTTGTGGGTAGTTGTTGTAGTCACATGCGCATATGGTATTGGACTTTCATGCACTCCTGCTGCTACAAGTCCTGCAATATGTGCCATATCAACCATGAGAACTGCTCCAACACTATCTGCAATTTCTCTAAACCTTTTGAAATCGATTGCCCTTGCATATGCGGAAGCCCCTGCAACAATAAGTTTAGGCTTGCACTCCTTTGCAATCTCAAGAACCTTATCATAGTCTATAAATCCATCATCATTTACACCATAAGGAACAACATTGAAGTATTTTCCAGATAAGTTAACCGGTGAACCATGTGTAAGATGTCCTCCATGTGCAAGGTTCATACCCATAAATGTATCCCCCGGCTCCATAATGGCAAAAAAAGCAGCCATATTTGCCTGTGCTCCCGAATGAGGCTGAACATTTACATACTCGCATCCAAAAAGCTCCTTAGCTCTCTCTCTTGCAAGCTCCTCGACAACATCAACGTGTTCACATCCTCCATAATATCTCTTCCCCGGATATCCTTCCGCATACTTGTTGGTAAGCGGACTTCCCATGGCAGCCATAACTGCCTTTGAAACAATATTCTCAGAAGCGATAAGCTCAATATTATCATTCTGCCTGTTAATTTCATCTGTCATCGCCTTTGCAACATCAGAATCAAAATTTTTTATCTCGTCAAAATCGTACATTTCTTTACCTCCAAAATTATACCTTGCTTTGTGGACATATTTTACCATAATTTCACTTCGTTTCATTATGGTTCGCACACATTCGCCAAATGTCTGCTTTGCAGCCGCTTGGCTCATTGTGTCCGCGTATATTATACCATAACATCACGGTCAATGCTATCCGGTTTTTCAGCTTTTTTAAAAAACTCCGGTCTTAGGGAATTGAACTCAGCACCATACAATATTATCTGCATACCCACATAAAGCCAAATTAGTATGACAACAATTGACGTAAGACTTCCGTACATATAGGATACCTTTGTAGCAAACCTCATGTAAATAGCAAATCCCCTTGTCATTACCATCCATGCAAATGCTGCAAATATAGCACCAAAAGCCTCATCCTTAAAACGTCCTTTACGATTTGGAAGCTGATAATATATAAGCAGTATAAATATAAAGAAAATCATAAATGTAAGCACACCCTTTACGCTTAACAAAAGCGCAGTGGCATTTGCAAGCTCCGGTCTCAACGATACTATTTTGGCTGCAATGTCGTTTCCAAACGCATTTAAAATCATAAGTGCAACGCATATAAACATGAATATGATTGTATATAAAGCACTTATAAGCCTTGTCAGTATAAATCCTCTTGCCCGTTCAACACCATATACTTTATTTAGACCATATGTCACCGCCTGTATGCCTTTTCCGGCAGACCACATAGTAAGCAACACGGTTATCAAGGTAAATGAGCCTCCCCCATCATACATAATATCATCTACAAGATACATGATATATGAATGAAACTCAGCGGGCAAAATGTCAAGCAGTTCCGCTACAATATTTTGCCTTGCAAATGGAATTTGCGTGGCTGCCATAATTATCATTATGACAAACGGAAAAAATGACAACATGACAAAAAATGCCGTCTGGGCAGCATATGCCGGGAGACTATCCTCTGTACCTTTATTTATAATTCTGATAATACTGTTAACAACTTTTCGCAATTACTCCTCCTCGTCAGCATCCGGAACGTCATATATCATCTCAAGGTCAACGTAGGAGAAATAATATCTGATGATATATTTATAATTATACCCCATTTGTGCCAAAACATTTGCACCATTCTGACTAAGTCCCGAACCATGTCCAAAACCGCCTCCATGTATTGTAAATCCGTCATTTGTTTTTTCAACATAATAAAATGTACTTGGAAGTGATGTCCAGCCTGCCACAACAGAACCATCATTCCGCTCAATATTCTGATTGATTGGTGAAATCAGATTTCTGATATTTGTTTGTCCGGTAACCTGTATGGTTCCCTTACTTCCCTCTATCTCCAAAGCCAGTACGATTCCGCTTTTACTTCTGCCAGAAACCGTTATTTTTTGGATATCACCTATATCTGATATTTCTCCTCTTACAAAAACATTATTGTCATTTTTAACCTTTATATTGTCAGGCGACATTTTAATTCTGTCTTCTAAATTATTATTAACTGCATCCGCCATCTCCTCATTTGTATAGTTTATATTCCATCTGTAATATGGTAAATTTTTTTCAAACATATCATATCCGAGACCAGTTTCAATAAACTTCTCAAATGTCTCCTCATCGGAAAGGTCTTCACTACTCTTCTTTATATCCTGAATACTTGAAATCATATAATCATAAGAGGTGCCGCCCCAAATTTCATCATTTGTACATGTTATACCACATGATGTCGAAAAGTACATCGGAAATATAGCTTTTCCCTCATATGCAGGCACTATTCCGTATGTTTCCTTCACAGCCTTTATACTTTCATCGGTCTTCAAAACATTGTTGTAAAGCTGGCAAAATGTAGTGTCATCCAAATCAGCACCATAGTCACGAAAGCTTCCGTCATGCATCTTTCCATAGGCATATGCTCTGGCACATATTGCAAGTGCCGCAAGTGCCTCCGGTTCAAAATCTCTTGGTGCTTCACTTGAAACCACTCCATACAGATAATTTTCAATCGGCAGTTCATTTATTACATACATGTGATCACTTCTTATATTTATCTCTATTGTGCCCTCATATACCGGCTTGCCACACTCCCTTGCAATACTCTCCAATATTATACCATCTGCCGGATCAAGTGGACATATTGTAATTTTATCTCTGTTGGCATAATCTTCACTATTTATTGTTACTGTATTTCCTTTTGAAAATATAATTTCTTCTTCATTCGGATATATAACCTTAAAATCTCCATCACATGACACAGTCACATGTTCAAGTTCATAGGAAGCAAAATCACTGTCTGACAGTATAACCCTTATATTTTCACCTGCAGGCTCACCATCTAAAATAGCAGCACAGGCCTTTCCATCCTTTAATATAAGCTTTATTTTGGAATATCCTTTAAGAAGCTCCATACTCTCCTCATATAATACTCCCGAAGAAATGTCATATATTGCAAAGCTGTCATCTATTTCATAAGGTGTCTGATTTTTCATGCGTATTTTTTCATCTGCTGAAATAACCCTGCCCTCTATGCTTGTATATTTCATGTCCACATTGCTTATTCCTGAGTCAGATATGTACAAAGTCGCTATGCGTTCTTTTTTTGCATCGGTAATGCTGGCGTCCATAGGATATGTTTTTTCAACTCCCCCATATAGGAATGTACACGTACCATCCTTAACATCAGCAATCCATACATGCTTAAGTGTTACTGTTCCCGTAGCAAAGCCATTCACTTTAAAAATGACATCATTTTTAATATATACATCAAGAACACGGTTCTCGAATTCGTCCTTATAATCTGTTTCAAATGTATACTGCCGGTATCCATCATTTACAACGACAGTTCCATCCTCACTGTCTGTTTGAAAGACAAGTATATTTTTTCTGTCAAGTCCTTTTGCCACATCAGTGTCAACCATATTGTGGTAAATCTCATCAAATTCCTCACAGCTTACAAACGCATCATCATCCCTGCCTCTAAGTTGCTCATCGTACACAGTACTTGGCACATCTATAATTCTCGCAACATTTTTTATATATGAGACAGTGATTTTGTTACTCTTGGATAAGGGATCCACAAGTCTGGCAAGCTGGGTCAGCGTTTCTTCTGAATCAGAAAGATATTTCACAATATCCTCCACTTCATCATAGGAATAACATTCAACGCCAGAATCAGTATCAGTAGCAATACCTGCATCATCCAAATTCCCATCCGTCTCAGTCTGAACCGCTTCCTTATGGTCAGTCTTGTTTTTGATTACTCTTGATATTTCTTTTGAAATTATAGAAATTATCGCCAGGGTGAAAAACAACCCCAGAAACAAATAAATCTTTCTTTTCATATATATGTTTCTTTCATTTTTTCAAAAAAATATATATCCAGAATGCCGGTTCCTGCCTTTTGACTCCTAGCAAAGCTAGGTGGGCAACCGCACGTAGTTTTCTGTCTTCCACTGCAATCGGAGGCCTGACATAGGGCTACGCTGTAGGAATCCCGTTTAAAGAAAATGTAGGTTCAAAATAAACAGGAGTTGTCGAGCATCCCAGATATATATGTAAATAACGGTTTTATTTGTTTAATTATATAATAATTGTATGCCATTTTCAAGTAAATATTAGGGAAATTAATGGAAAAGTATGTAGCTATTTTTTATAGAGTATGCTATCCTTTATCTGTCAATAATTATTATCAAATGATTATTGGTATTACACGTTGTAACATGATGATATACAGATAAAGCAATGGAGATTACTATGAAAAAAAATTGTATTGTTGCCCAATCCGGTGGGCCTACAGCTGCTATTAATGCCTCCCTTGCAGGCATAGTGCAGGGAATTACAGACAGTGGTTGTTTTGAGCGTATATATGGCTCAGTTCATGGAATACAGGGAGTAATACGGGAGCAGTTTCTTGATTTAACATCAAGCACTCCTGAATTTATCAACCAACTCAAATGCACTCCTGCCATGTATTTAGGTTCATGCCGTTTTAAGCTTCCGGATTGGAAGGATGATACAGGCTCATACAAAGAAATTTTTGATATTTTTGAAAAAATGAATGTGGGTGCATTTTTTTATATTGGCGGCAATGACTCTATGGATACCGTAGATAAGCTGTCCCAATATGCTGCCGAAACAGGCAGTGATATAAAAATTGCCGGTGTGCCGAAAACGATTGATAACGATTTGGTGTGTACGGACCACACACCCGGTTTTGGCTCTGCCGCAAAATACATTGCAGGAAGCATAAGGGAAATCGCTTACGATACATATATATATGACGTTGAAAGCGTAACTATCGTTGAAATTATGGGAAGAGATGCCGGCTGGTTAACAGCTGCTTCCGTACTTGCACGCAATGATAAAAATCCAGCACCCCATCTTATATATCTTCCCGAGGTTGCATTTGACGAGGAGGCATTTTTATCTGACTTAAAAAAATTAATTAAAATACATCAAAATATTATTGTAGCGGTATCAGAAGGTATACATGACGCAAGCGGAGCTTATCTGTCCGCTACAGATGCAGCAGCTGACAAGTTCGGACATGCCCAGCTTTCCGGTGCCGGAAAATATCTTGAAACTCTTGTAAAGAATCGTCTTGGTATAAAGGTCCGTTCCGTAGAAGTCAACGTGCTTCAAAGATGTGCCGGACATATGGCATCAAAAACAGATTTAGATGAATCATTTGAGCTTGGTAAAAAAGCTGTTCGGCTTGTTCAGGATGGCAAAACAGGCTTTATGACAACGCTTAACCGCACATGCAGCTCCCCTTACAGCTATGATCTTTCCTCTGTGCCTGTATGTGAAGTTGCAAACAAAGCCAAAGCGGTTCCATTAAATTGGATAAATAAAGAAAAAAATAATGTTACAGAAGAAATGGCAGCCTATTTAGCACCGCTCATCTTAGGTGAGGTTCCAATTGAATATGAAGCAGGTATACCAAAATACCTTGATATATCACATTTGCTGTAGAACCTAAGGGCTGTCACTTTACGAATTTTTATTCGTTAAAGCGACAGCCCTCTTTAATTAGCAATTTTTAATACCAACATCTTTCCTAAAGTCCGTTTGCCACATCCACAAGATACTGACCATAGGCAGTTTTCATCAAAGGCTCAGCAAGAGCAAGCAATTGCTCCCTGTCGATAAAGCCCCGTCTGTAGGCTATTTCTTCAATACAGGAAATATACATACCCTGTCTCTTCTGGAATGCTGCAACAAAATCTGCCGCATCCAAAAGCATATCGTGGCTTCCCGTATCAAGCCACGCAAAACCACGTCCAAGAGTTTCAACCATAAGAGTCCCCCGTCTGAGATACTCATTGTTTATGCTTGTTATTTCTATCTCTCCTCTTGCCGATGGCTTTACATTCTTTGCAATTTCAACAACATCATTATCATAGAAATACAATCCCGGAACAGCGTAATTCGATTTTGGTTCTTCCGGTTTTTCTTCTATGGAGAGTGCTTTTCCATTTTTATCGAACTCTACGACTCCATATTCTCTTGGGTCTTTCACATAATATCCAAATATTGTAGCTCCCTTTTCCCTCTGTGCAGCATTCCGTAACACGGATGAAAAGCTTTGACCGTAGAATATATTGTCACCCAGAACAAGGGCAACATTATCCGTTCCGATAAATTCTTCCCCTATAATAAAGGCGTCAGCAAGGCCCCTCGGTGTCTCCTGAACAGCATAGCTGAATTTCATGCCAATCTGCTCCCCTGTTCCAAAGAGCTCGCGAAATGCAGGCAAATCTCTCGGAGTCGATATAATAAGCACCTCTCTGATACCAGCAAGCATCAACGTTGAAAGTGGATAATATATCATAGGCTTATCATATACAGGCATTATCTGCTTTGAAACAGCCTTTGTAAGCGGATATAGTCTTGTGCCGGAGCCTCCGGCAAGTATAATTCCTTTCATACGGGACCTCCTTCTTACATTTCATTTTAATTCGTGTATTTTAGTTCTCACTCAGAGAATATACAATTTCATAGTGTATCCTGCAATAATATTCTCATATAAATATAATTTATTTATCCTTGTACATATCCTCGTAATATTTCTGGTAATCACCACTTGTTACGTTTTTCATCCATTCCTCATGCTCAAAAAACCATGCTATCGTCTTTTTGATTCCATCTGCAAACATAGTCTCAGGATACCATCCCACAGCCTTCTTTATTTTATCTGGAGCTATGGCATATCTTCTGTCATGTCCTTTTCTGTCCTCGACGTATGTTATAAGATCCTTTGATACAAGTGCTTTCCTTGGGTCATCATCTGGAAGCATTTCCTGAAGTGTCTCAATAATTATATTTATAATTTCAATATTCTGCTTCTCATTATGACCGCCGATATTGTATGTCTCAAATAGCTCTCCCTGCTCCTGAACCATGTCGATTGCCTTTGCGTGATCCTCAACATAAAGCCAGTCACGCACATTTTTTCCGTCACCGTACACCGGCAGCTTCTTTCCCTGAAGTGCATTGTTGATAATCAGCGGAATAAGCTTCTCAGGAAATTGATAAGGTCCGTAATTGTTACTGCAGTTTGTTATATTTGCAGGAAATTTATACGTGTCCATATATGCCTTTACCAGCATATCAGAGGATGCCTTACTTGCAGAGTAAGGACTGTGCGGCTCATATGGCGATGTCTCATAAAAAAATGCAGTGTCATCATCAGGCAGTGAACCATAAACCTCATCCGTGGAAACATGTAAAAATTTCTTTCCCTCTTTAAAGCTTCCGTCAGGAAGCTCCCACGCTTCTTTTGCACAGTTAAGCATTGTTGCTGTTCCAAGTACATTTGTGCAGACAAATATTTCAGGATTTTTGATGCTTCTGTCCACATGCGACTCAGCCGCAAAATGTACAACACGGTCTATATCATTTTCTGCAAATATTTTTGATATTGCTTCTCTGTCACATATGTCTGCTTTAATAAATGTATAATTGTCCCTGTCTTCAACCTCTTTCAGATTTTCTAGATTACCCGCATAAGTGAGAGCATCCACATTTATAATTCTTATTTCATCATCATACTTCTTAAACATATAATGAATATAGTTTGAACCGATAAAACCGGCTCCACCCGTTACCAAATAAGTTCTCAAAATACTTCCTCCATTTATATATTTATATGCTATTTAGACAGTATTTCCTTAAGGATTCTGTTTACCTCACCCGGATCTGCCTTCCCCTTCATTGCCTTCATAGTCTGTCCTACAAGGAAGCCGATTGCCTTATCTTTACCACTCTTGTAATCTGCGACAGACTTTGGATTTGCCGCAACAATTTCCTCAATGGTTTTCGTGAGGGCACCTTCATCATTTACAGTCTTAAGACCATTTTCTTCTACATACTTTTCAGGATCTATGTCATCCGTAAATATTTTTTCATATACTTCTTTTGCAACCGTTCCATTTATCGCCTTTGACTCTACGAGTGCAATAAGTGCTGCAAGGTTTTTCGCCGAAAATGACAGGTCGTCAGCATCAACGGAATGTTCCTTCATAAGCCTCATGGTTTCAACCATAAGCCAATTTGAAACCTTTTTAGGTGCCGCACCTAATGCGATTGCTTCCTCAAAAATATCTGCCATTCTCTTTGAATTTGTAATGATGTCTATATCATAGTCCGGAATGTCATATTCTTCCTTGTATCTTATACGCTTTTCGTCACGGAGCTCAGGCTGGTTCTTCCGTATGTTCTCCATCCACTCATCACTTATTACAACGGGTACAAGGTCAGGGTCAGGGAAATACCTGTAATCCTGTGCATCCTCTTTCGAACGCATTGGATATGAGTATTCCTTTGTATCGTCCCATCTTCTTGTCTCCTGAACAACCTTTTCACCCGATTCAATCAGGTCTATCTGGCGTTCCCGTTCATTTTCTATTGCTCTTGCAATAGCCTTAAAGGAATTAAGGTTTTTTGTCTCCGTTCTTGTTCCGAACTCACTGCTTCCAACCTCTCTGACAGAAAGGTTTACGTCAGCTCTCATTGAGCCCTCGTTAAGCTTACAGTCTGATGCACCCAGATACTGTATTATAAGCCTAAGCTTCTCAAGATATGCAATAACCTCCTCAGCAGAGCGCATATCAGGCTCTGAAACAATCTCAATAAGAGGTACACCGGAACGGTTAAAATCAACAAGCGAGCTGTCTGTATATGGGTCATGTATCAGCTTACCTGCATCCTCCTCCATGTGGATTTCATGTATTCTCACAAACTTTTTCTTTCCGTCAACCTCTATCTCAACCTTTCCATCACGGCATATCGGGTAATACAGCTGTGATATCTGGTAATTCTGAGGGTTGTCAGGATAGAAATAGTTTTTTCTGTCAAATTTACAATTCTGGGTAATCGTACAATTCGTTGCTAAACCGACAGCCACTGCCTTTTCAACAACGCCCTTGTTAAGCACAGGCAGGGAACCCGGCATACCCGTACATACAGGACATGTATGGGTATTAGGAGCCTTTCCAAACTCAGTTGAGCAGCCACAGAATATTTTTGTCTTAGTGGCAAGCTCTACATGAACCTCAAGTCCAATGACTGTTTCATAGGTTTTTGACATTTTTAAAGCCCCCTTTCTGTAAGAGTTGCAGGTCTCTTGTATTCCCTGCTGCACTCATACGCATATGCTGCCCTTATGATTGATTTCTCATCAAAGGTTTGTCCCAAAAGCTGCAGTCCTACCGGCATACCATTTCTGTCAAATCCACACGGCAGTGATATTCCCGGAATACCTGCAAGATTTACTGACACCGTATAAATATCTCCCAAATACATCTTGAGTGGGTCCGAAAGTGATTCCCCTTTCATAAGTGCAGTTGTAGGAGCAACCGGTCCAAGTATCACATCATATTTTGCAAATGCATCGTCAAATGCTTTCTTTATAAGCGCCTTTGTTTTAAGCGCCTTAACATAATATGCATCATAATATCCTGAGCTTAAGACAAATGATCCAAGCATGATTCTACGCTTCACCTCATCTCCAAAGCCCTCAGAACGTGATTTTTTGTACATATTGTGAAGGTCGGTATATTCGGAAGTTCTATATCCGTATTTTACACCATCAAACCGTTCAAGGTTTGATGAAGCCTCAGCAGACGCAATTATATAGTACGCAGGTATGGCATATTCAACCATTCCGAGGTCAAACTCCTCAACCACTGCACCCTTCTGCTTAAGTACATCCGCCGCTTCAAGAACACTTTTCTTGACATCCTCATCGATACCCTCTCCAAAATAATCTCTCGGTATACCGATTTTCATGCCCTTTACATCATCAACAAGTGCACTTGTAAAATCACTTCCTGTATCTGTAATGCCATTTCCCGTATAGCCTTTTTCTGCATCATAGGAGGTTGAATCCTTGTCATCATGCTGACATATTATTTCAAGCACCGTTGCACAGTCTGTAACATCCTTTGCAATCGGTCCAATCTGGTCAAGTGATGAGCCATAGGCAATCAGACCATATCTTGAAACTCTGCCATAGGTAGGCTTTATTCCCGTTACACCGCAAAATGCAGCAGGTTGCCTTATGGAGCCTCCTGTATCAGAGCCGAGCGCATATGGCACCTCCTCGGCAGAAACTGCTGCCGCAGAGCCTCCTGATGATCCTCCAGGCACTCTTTTTACATCCCACGGATTTTGGGTTGCCCCATAATATGAGGTCTCCGTCGTACTTCCCATGGCAAATTCATCCATGTTTGTTTTTCCGATTATAACCGCCCCTGCTTCCTTAAGCTTTAATACAGCCTCCGCAGTGTAAGTCGGTATAAAATTACTTAATATTTTAGAGGAACAGCTGGTGAGAAGTCCCTTTGTACACATATTATCCTTTATAGCTACCGGCACACCAGCCAAAGGACCGGTAAGCTCCCCACTGTCTATTTTTCTTTGTATCTCCTCTGCCTGTTCCATTGCATGTTCCCCATCAACGGTTACAAATGCATTTATATCGGACTCCAGTTTTTCTATTCTGTCAAGGCATGCACGGACGGCATCTGCCACTTTTACCTCTCCTGCTTTTATTTTCTTTCCCAGCTCAACGGCTGTAAGCTTCATAAAATCCACCTTACACACCTCCTAATCAAACGTCTTTGGCACCTTGTAGCAGCCATCCTTCTGCTCCGGTGCATTCGACAAAAGCTGTTCTCTCGTATCGTCGTTGGTCACTACATCCTCTCTGAACACATTATTTACGGGAAATGCGTGACTCATGGCAGGTACATCATCAGTATTCAGTTCATTTAACTTGCTTACATAATCAAGCATGTTGGACATATCCTTTTTGGCCTGCTCCTTCGCCTCATCGCTGAGCTCAAGCTTGGCAAGAATACCTACATACTCTATTGTCTCGTCAGTTATAACCATAAGTGCCTCCTTATATCCTTTTGTTAAACCTGTTAGCTTCTAACCTTAATGTGAACCTCACGAAGCTGCTGTTCCGTAACCTCTCCCGGTGCTCCACACATCAGATCCTGTGCAGTACCACTCATAGGGAACGGTATTACCTCACGAATATTTTCTTCATTTCTGAGAAGCATTATCATTCTGTCAACACCCGGTGCCATACCTGCATGTGGTGGTGCTCCAAACTGAAATGCACTGTAAAGCGCTCCGAATTTAGCTTCCAGAACATCCTTGTCATAGCCTGCTATCTCAAACGCCTTCTCCATAACCTGCATGTCATGGTTTCTGACTGCTCCTGATGAAAGCTCCACTCCGTTACATACTATGTCATACTGATATGCAAGTATCTCAAGCGGATCCTTTTCATTTAATGCCTCAAGTCCACCCTGTGGCATAGAAAACGGATTGTGTGTAAATCCGATACTCTTTGTTTCAGTGTCATATTCATACATCGGAAAATCATTTATATAGCAGAAACGGTATGCATTTTTCTCCAGCAAATCCAATCTGTTTCCAAGCTCACTTCTTATCTGTCCTGCAAAGATTGCCGCCTGTTTCTTTGTATCAGCGATGAAGAATATTGTATCACCTACATCAAGCCCTGCCTTATCTGCAAGCTCCTTCTTCATATCTTCCGGTATAAACTTATCAATCGGTCCCTTATAGGTCTTGTCCTCAAGAACCTCAAGATATCCAAGTCCTCCCATTCCGATTGATGTAGCAAACTTGAGCATTTTCTCATGCTGTCCCTTTGAAAGCTTGGCATGAACATTGATTGCCCTTACTGTTTTTCCGTGGAATGGTTTAAATGTACATCTCTCAAAAAACTCTGACAGGTCGATGATGCAGAGTGGGTTTCTCAAATCCGGCTTATCCGTACCATATTTCAGCATAGCCTCCTCATAGCTTATAACAGGATACGGAGCCTTTGTAACGGAATATCCCTCCGGTGCGAATTTTTCAAAGGTTGCAGACAGAACCTCCTCACCAACCTTAAATACATCCTCCTGAGTTGCAAAGCTCATCTCAAAATCAAGCTGGTAAAACTCTCCAGGTGAACGGTCAGCCCTTGCATCCTCATCTCTGAAGCATGGTGCAATCTGGAAATACTTGTCAAAGCCTGACACCATTAAAAGCTGCTTATACTGCTGTGGTGCCTGAGGCAGTGCATAAAATTTCCCTTTATATTTTCTTGACGGAACAATGTAATCCCTTGCTCCCTCAGGTGATGAAGCACAAAGGATAGGTGTCTGTATTTCAAGGAAGCCAAGCTCAGTCATTTTCTCACGAAGAAAACTTATGACCTTTGATCTGAAAATCATGTTATCCTTTACCTTACGGTTTCTTAAGTCAAGATAACGATATTTCAGTCTTACCTCCTCACGAACCTCCTTTGAAGTTGTAATCTCAAACGGAACCTGCCTGTATACCTTTCCGAGGATATCTACCTTGTGAGCCTCAAGCTCTATCGTACCGGTAGGAATTTTAGGATTATAGGTTTCCTCATCCCTATGCTCTATAAGTCCCTCTACGGATATACATTCTTCTCTTGTAAGACCCTCCAGAAGACTTGTATCTCTCATTACGACCTGCATCACTCCATACATATCACGCAAGTCAATAAATGAAACTCCTCCGTGGTCACGGATATTTTCAATCCAGCCTGCTATACGTACTTCCTTTCCCACAAGCTCCTCGCCCATGTTTTCCATTGTCATGTCTCTGTAAATGTTTGAATTCATTTTTTCTTCCTTTCTCATTTTTCATCTTAGTAAGGTTCTACAGAACCGTGCCGATAGGAAATAAAATTTCCTATCAGTTCAATCAAAAAATCCCGAGGCAAATCCAATTTGCCCCGGGACGAATAAACAGTTGCTATCCGCGGTACCACCCGCATTAAAACACGTGTTATGTAAACCTGTGTTTTCTCTCTAATCCCTTAACGTGGGAATCCCGTATATACCTAGACCTCATAGGAGGCTTCAATATATCAGCTCAGGTAGTGTTCCACCATGTAGGGTGTCATGTTATAGCTCTCAGTCTGCGACTATATTCCCTGTCATGTCCTTTTACCGGCAGTCTCCGTCATAGCTTTTTCCAATATATGCACAAATTATATGATAATTATTCCCAAAAGTAAAGAGGTTATAATCTTTTTTTCACTCCATTTACCGCATACGAAAGAAAACAGCGGCCTGCTTTTATGACTCCAAAACCTGCATACCGGTAAGTTCTGTATGTCATAATTGCAGATTTCAACTTATTTCCCGACTTACCTTCCTTTGTTTTTCTGTATAAAAGCAAGGGTTCATTGAGCCCCAATGCATACTCATACTCCTTGAAAAGCATAAGCCACGACAAATAATCCTCATGGGCATCACTGTGCCTCATCGGGTATTTCTGCATTACATCTTTCCTTACCAAAACAGAGGACAAATTGATGCAGTTTGTTCTTTCCAAATCCTTCAAGGTAATTCTGGCAGGTACAGTAATTACCTTATCAAGAAGCGTTCCGTCTGAATCCATCATCCTTCTTGCAGTGCTGCAAAGAGGTACTCTTACGTCATGCTCCATAAGCTCAAGCTGTTTTTCAAGCTTTCCATTTAACCACATATCATCAGCATCAAGAAATGCGACATAATTTCCTTTTGCAAGCCTGACTCCACGATTTCTCGTTGTCCCTACATTTTTATTCTCTGTGTTTTTAAAAATATATATAGAAAATTTACTATTCTCCAGACTGTTTAATGTCACGTTACCCACCCATTTCAGAAGCATACTGCCATCGGCATTTTTTTTATGATAGTAATGGTCAGAAATATCATAGCAATCCTCTAAATGATTCACAAAAGACTCAGTCCATTCCGTGGTAGAACAATCATCTATAATAATAATTTCTTTTGATACATCCTGTAAAAATGCAGAAGCCACAGCCTCAAATATATACTTGGGATTATATGCCGGTATTATGACCGAAACCATAACATCATTCATAAACTACCTCTAAAATTCCACTTCCTTTAATTTTCCGACAGACGCATTTTCTCTAATGTATCTCCCATTGTAAGTCTTATAATGCGTTCCGTGGCATGACCGTCACAGGCACTCATATACTTTTCTTTAAATTTCTTTACGTGCTCCTGATCAAACCGGGTGTCAATATGCTTAATATAATCCATAACCTGATATCCACTTTCGCATATCGGTCCCGGTACGAATTCATCATACCTATAATAAAAGCCTCTCCAATCCATATAATCATCAAAATCATATGCAAAAAACACCATAGGCTTTTCAAATAGCGAATATTCGAATACCAAAGAAGAATAATCTGAAATACATATATCACTGACAAAAAGCAAATCCTCTATTGTCATTGTATCGGTGACATCCTTAGCAAAGTCTGAAAACCGCTCATCGATTACAGGCAGTTCCTTAACAAACGGATGATGTTTAAACAGCATAACATACTTGTCACCAAGCTCTGCATGCATCATATGCATATCAAATTTGTCAGGTGTTTTTGCTGATGAAACTCTGCCCCTGAAGGTTGGCGCATACAAAATAACCTTCTTCCCTCTCGCATTTGGAAATTCCTTATAAAGCTTTTCGTACGCTTTTTCTTTCCTTGCTGCATCAAAAAATATATCGGTCCTTGAAACACCCACAGGCTTTACAATATGATCCTCCGGACTAAGCATCATAGCCTCCTCATACGCCCAAGCCACCTCCGGAGCACTCACGGTTACATTTGTGTAATTACCATGATATGGATACTTTTTCAATGTTCTTCTGTCATCGCCGAATTTAAGTTCTGCCGTGCTCATTCCGAATTTCTTAAATGCACCACAAGCATGCCATAGCTGTGTTACAACCGTACCTTTTCTCAGCTTCAAACAACTTAATACATTTGAAGCATCATTCAGAAATACATATTTTGCCGTGGCAACATCCGCAACCATGGCTTTACACAGCCTTTCATATTCACGCCATCCTGTAAAGCCCATACGGAGATAATGTGTATGAAGCTTATAATTATAATTTTCGTTAAGTTCATTGTATATCAATTCAAAGCTGTCACTTATTTCGGGCATACGCACCTCAATAAATACAACCTTCCTACTGTCAATCTTCCCTTTGGCATGCTTCCTGTAAATGGAAGGATACAATATTCTAAGGGAATAAAACCTGTACATCCTCTTTGCCACTTTTAGAAAAAACTGATATCCTTTTGATTTATATACTGTTCTTCTCCATCCAGTTAACATAACTTTTAATCTTCCACACTTTCCATTATGTATTCCGTAAGTCTCTCGGTCACATGTCCGTCACAGGCTTCCATATATTTGTTACGAAATTCTTGCCTTGAAGCCTCATATTCGTCATTGGCTTCCAATGCCATTTTAAGAAGTTCTACCGCTTCCTTACCGGTAACATTTTTTATAATCTGTCCCGGCAGACTATTATAATCCAAATAATAACCTCTGTCACCTGCATATTTATCGTAATCAAGTGCAAAAAATACGATAGGTCTGTCCAGTAATAAAAATTCAAAGAAAACAGATGAGTAATCTGTAATCAAAATATCTGCACAGCATAAAAGTTCCTCCGTCGTCATTGGCAGCTCATTCCCTATATTTCCTGCAATAATGTGAGGATGAAGGCTTTTTATTATATATGCATCACAGCACTTTTTAAGCTCGTCTATTTCTTCCTCCCCGACCAGAGAGGCCTCTGCCGCATTTTCCCTGAAAGTTGGTGCATATAGCACAACCTTTTTTCCCACAGCATCCGGAAACATATATCGGAAGCGTGCTTTACACTCCTCCATATAATCCCTGTCAAAAAGCTTATCTGTAGCAGACACACCAAAAGCTTTTACAGCAGATAAGCCAAGCCTCATCGCTGAGCAAAAACAAGGTACACACGCAGCTCCACTGACGGTAACCAAGTCATAATTCTTGTATACATTTCCCTTATAGCCATCCGGTATATCATCAGATGAATCATATCCGAACCGCTTAAATGCACCGCACCCATGCCAAAGCTGTATTACTCTTGTACCTTTCTTTTTTTTGCATGAGGATACCGGCAGAAAATTATCACATATAACAACTGTTCCTGCCGTAGCATAAAGCTTCATAAAATCTATCATTTTCTTCATTCCTGAGAATGTCCCCATATTGGATAAATCAAAATAATATTCCTCAAAATCAAGGCCTGATGTAATAAGATACTTCTTAAGAAGCTCCATGTGAGGAGGACATTTCTCGTGATGTGCATCTGCAAGTATCACCTTCGTTTTATCGATTTTTTTTCCACGGTTTAAATTATATACAAATGGAAATATAACATGCTGTGAAAACATTTTAAATTGCTGTTTCAGCTTAAATTTTATTTTCTTCATGCAATTTCCCTCATAATATCTATTGTCCTTGCAAGTCCGTCACGCATATCATACAAAGAAGTCCAACCGGCAGCATTTAACTTTGAAACATCAAGAGTCGCCTTCGTAGCCTTTGAGTACCCTGCACGTTCCATTGCATCCGGCAATTCAAACACGACCTTGCTGTCTGCATATTCCGCGATTATATTTGCCAGTTCCTTAAGCATAAAGTCCGACGAACATGACGCAACATTGTATGCTTCCCCTGATTTTCCTTCTGATAAAAGCTTTATTATTGCGGAAACCGCATCCGCCACATAGCAATAAGAATATAGTTGATTTCCCTCACTTTTTAATACAATATCCTCACCCAGAACACCCTTCTTAATAAACTGGGAAATTGCCTTTGTATCTGATGAAAGTAACGTTGGTCCATAAACTCTTGAAATCCTCGGAATTACGATATCCATACCCGCCTGTTTCCTATATGCCTGACAAAGTGCCTCCCCTGTTCTTTTACTCTCCGGATATCCTGCACGAAGCGTATTACAATCAATATATCCCATGTAATCCTCTGCAAACTTATCTGTATCCCCTCTGTTTTCACCGTATATCTCAACAGAAGATAAAAATATAAACCTCCTGCTTTTAACATTTACAGCCCACCTGAGCAGATTGTCCGTTCCCATAACATTTGCCGATATTGTTCCCACAGGGTCTCCTGCATATGCAAGTGGGTGTGTACTGCTGGCGGCATGGATAATGTAGTCAACAGTAATCTTTGGTGGCTGCCCCATAGGTCTGTTTATGTCCCATTCCAAAAAATGGAATTTGTCATGCCCTATATATTTCACAAAGCGTTTTTCCGCTTTATCCTTATTTCTTCCAAGTACATAAACTTCTATATTTTGGCTTAGGATATCATTCCTGTACATAAGGACATCCACGAGAAAGCTGCCAATCATACCCGTACCACCGGATATTGCCACAGTCTTATCCTTTAGCTCGTCCCAACGATAATCCAATGTGGCAACCTTCTTCACGTCATCCATATATAGCTTACAGTCGTACAATGTCATTTTAAATACTCCCAACTTTGAACATCAGCCCATTAATTATTTGAGCCATTTATCTTTTTCCGCAGTTAAATAGCCTTTGAAAATTTCAAGGTCATCCTTTGTTGTGAGCTTTATATTTTTGTCGGAGCCTTTTGCAAAATAAAGCCGTTCCCCAAGCTCAACCATCATTGTATTTGTATAGGATGATCCGTATATACCTATCTCCTCACGAAAAGCTTTTTCATATGCCCACAAAAGCTTTTCCATCTTATACGCCTGTGGTGTTGACACTCTCCTGAGTGTCTCCCTCGGAATATACTTTGTAGTGGAACTATCATCATCCACAACAAATATCTGCTCATTGTATGGCAGTGAGGTAACACCGTTTCCATATTTGTTACACTTATCTATAACATCATTTAATACATCCGCATCAACCAAAGGCCTTATTCCATCATGTATGATAATGTTATCATCGCCCTTGCATTTATCCTTAAGATTTTCTACACCATTTCTTATTGATTCCTGTGCAGAATCACCACCTGAGACAACCCATTTGAGCTTTGTAATACTAAATTGTTTTGCGTATGCCCACAAAATATCATGCCATCCGTTTAAACATACAACCTCAATAGCATCCACAAGCTCATGGTTCTGAAAGCTTTCAAGGGTATACAAAATAACCGGCTTATCATATACATTTATAAACTGTTTCGGTATGTCCTGTCCCATCCGCTGTCCCGAACCACCTGCAATAATAACCGCTATATTCATGCTTTGTCCCCCTCTTTTCCCTTGTCCCTGTCACTAGCCAGGGCTGTTGTCTGCCCGTCCTTTACACCCTCGGAGCTTTCCTTTCGGAATATGGCACGGACTGTCAGCAGCATAAGCTTTATATCCAGCCAAAACGAATACTCTTCTATATAAATCAAATCCATCCTCAGCTTATCGATAGGCACTGTATTGTATTTACCATATACCTGTGCATAACCGGTTATTCCAGCCTTGACCTTTAGTCTGAAATCAAACTCAGGAATGGATTTTGAGTATTTCTCAAATATTTCCGGACGTTCCGGTCTTGGTCCTACAATAGACATATCACCTGCAATAACATTAAAAAGCTGTGGCAATTCATCAATATGGAAATTTCTTAGTACCTTTCCCACAGGGGTAACCCTGTCATCATGTTTCTGGGCAAGACGTGCTCCCTGTGTCTCCGCATCCGTTCTCATACTTCTGAACTTAAAAATGATAAACTTCTTTCCGTCACGTGTAAGCCTCTCCTGCCTGTAAAAAACAGGTCCTCTGTCATATAATTTTATGATTGCCGCAACAATCAGCATCAGTGGAGCCAGCACCACGATACCTATTATTGAAACGACAATATCAACAATTCTTTTTACAATTCTCTGGTCTAAAAAAAGTCCCTGATTCCTCGACAAATATAATGGCGTATCAATCAAATGTAAATCATCGGCACCACGCATAATAATATCAGTTATTTTAGGAACGACATATGTTCTTATTCCATGCTCATAGCAATATTTTATAATCGTGTTTCTTTCACCGGCAGACAAATCATATAAAAACACACCCTCAAAATCCAAATCCCCACTGCATATTTTTTTTAAGCCATTTTCATAATTTAATATCTCACTTACGACATACTTATCATTTCTTGCATTCAATTTTTTTAAAAACTGCTCCAAAGGATATTTTCCATATATAATTATAACATTCCTTGGTGGGAATACTTTCATATATACCTGCCTTGCAAGTATTACCCATAATGTGGAAGCCACAATCTGCACAAGTGACAACATAACAACAGGCATAACCTGCATATACTCTGACCACATCATACATATGAAAAAATAGCCTGCTATATTGGATAAAATTTGCGAAATCACATGAGCCAGAATCAAATCCAATGCTTTCATGTAGCTTATTTTATATCCGTTAAAGCTTTTGGTCATCATATAAATAAATATGGCGTACATTACTATAATAATTATGTATCCATGCCTGTAAAAACGGTCGTCTGACGAAATATCATAGTAACAGAACCATACATATGCAAATGTTATAATCTCAAACAGCCATAACAGCAGATTGGACAATATGCCAAGAAGCCTTTTTTGCTGTTCCATAACGAACACACCCTTTCGTCTATTGGGCTAAAGTAAATGGTGGAAGTGATACAGGGAAATTAATATTATAAAATGGGTCTCCATTTTCCAAAACAGTTTTCCATCTCTGTTGAAAAAGGCTCTTCTCTTTAGCGAATCGTTCCTGCTTTTCCGGTGTATCCTCATAACCTCTGGACTTTGACTCATAATGATGCCATTTTGCATCAGCACAATAGGTCACAAGCAGCCCCTGTTCTCTGACCTTAAGACAATAATCAACATCATTACATGCCACAACAAACTCCTCGGAAAGTCCGCCCACCTCAGAAAAAACACTCTTTTTGGTAAGCAGGCAGGCAGCAGTAACAGCACTAAAATTACTGTTTATTTTCGCCCGCATCATATACCCAAGCTCATTGTCCTTCATGCCATTAAATACATGTCCTGCATATCCGCCAAAGCCTATAACAACACCTGCATGCTGTATCGTATCATCCTCATAAAAAAGCTTTGCCCCTACAACACCAACATCATCACGCATACATATGCCAAGCATGCGATTCAACGCATTGGTTGACATAATTTCTGTGTCATTATTGAGCAAAAGCAAATAATCTCCCTTTGCAAAGCTTACACCATAGTTATTTATTGCCGAGTAATTAAACTCCTTCTTCCAATAGACCACATGGAAATTTTCATGCTTTGTCTCCATTTCCTTATAGTACTTGAATGTCTTATCCTCAGTACTGTTATTTTCAACTATGATAAATTCAATATTCTTATAATCCGATCTGTCGTATATTGAACTGACGCATTTATCCAAATCATCTATATGGTCCTTATTCGGTATAATAATGGATATCAGAGGCTGTTCATCAATTATATATTTTACATCATAAAGCCCCCACATATCTGTGTTCTCAACTACTGCCTTAACGCCGATTCTGTCAAGGTGTGCCTGAAGCGCCCTTTTACCGTTTTCATATGCATACAGCTTACTTTCAGGATTTCCCGCCGTTGATGCCTTATGAACACGCCAGTGATAAAGCATTCTTGGTATATGCTTTATATTTTTGCTTTGCTCCACACACTTCAAAATAATATCATAGTCCTGAGCACCGTCAAATTCCCTGTCAAAGCCCCCCACCTTATGAAGCAGCGTTGTTTTTGCAACAAAAAAGTGGGTAATATAGTTGTGCACCATAAGTAAATCCATTGAAAAATCTGGTTTGAACTTAGGGTTCATCAGCTTTTTTCCCTTGGAATCCATCATGTCCTCATCTGTATAGAGAATATCGTATTTTTCTTCATTCAGTGCCTTTGCAATATGATAAAGTGCATCCGGTGTAAGCAAATCATCATGGTCAAAAAGTCCCACATATTCACCCGTGGCAAGTGAAAGAGCAGCATTTGTATTGTCTGATATTCCGCCATTTTTTTCCAGAAACTTGCAGACTATTCTGCTGTCCTTTTCCGCATATTCCTTAATAATGCCTGCTGCCAAAGCACCTGCCTTTTCATTTGTATTACTGCCGTCTGCAATACAAAGCTGCCAGTTCTGATAAGACTGGCATATCACAGACTCAATCATCTCACGCAAATATTTTTCCGGTGTATTAAACGTCGGAACAACAATACTGATAAGCGGGTTATACGAAAGCTTTTCCTCTCTCTGTCTTTTAAGCTCCTCAGCATCAGCTTTGTGCGCCTCAAACCACCCCGGATAATAATAATTTATACCATATAATATAGACTTCAGCTTTTCCGTAAAAGCGCCTACTCCGTTTTCTGCTATATAATTTAACCCTTTTTTTATATATTTAGGTTTAAAAATATTCATATTATACCTCTGTGTAAAAGAAATAAAGCTGCCACTTTCAGAGACAGCCCCGCGTATAACTGTTTTGCGTCCATCAATCCCTCAATGGTTGCTACTATAATAGTGATAAAAATTTAACATATGCTTCCATAAATGTCAATGGTTGGTGGGCAATCACAAAATCATAAATAAAATTATCAGGTGGGCTGTCCAAGAAGCTTTATACGGTAATAAAAGAAAACCGTTATGAAAACGTCGGTACTTGAGTTGGTAGCACGACAGGAGTTATACAGTGACATAAAAACACACTCCCGCTCGATAAAGACGTAACGGCACTAAAAATTGCCAGTTTATAGACAATATCAAGCTGGAATATCTTAAATTGGCAATTTAAGTGCCGACGTCTTTATAACGGTTTTATGTCACTGTATAACTCCTGTCGTGCTACCAACTCTTAGTACCGTTACGTTTTTCATCGAGCGAGAGCGTGTTTTCGTCATTACCGTATAAAGCTTCTTGGGCAGACATTTAATAACGTAATCTGTGATTTTGTGATTGGGATATTTTACTAAAAGTCCTTGCCCAAATACCATCAATAATTTATTATATAATGTAGTTATATCTGAAAAGGAGAAAAATATGTATCTGGTATTTGATATTGGCGGAACTTTTGTCAAATATGCCATTATGAATGATAATGGTGATATATTTGAAAACGAAAAATACCCTGCCCCATCCGGTATAGGTCAGGGCATCGATGACCTTTTGGAAGGCATTGAAAATAAATACCGAGGTTTTAAATCATCATACGACATAGAAGGTATTGCAATTTCACTTCCCGGACAAATTGATGTTGAAAATGGAATTGTCTACGGTGGCGGAATTTTAAAGTATCTTGATAAAGTTAAGCTTGGAGAACTTATCTCCAACCGATGTGATGGCCTTCGTGTATCCCTTGAAAATGACGGTAAATGTGCTGCCCTTTGTGAGGCATGGCTTGGCAATGCAAGTGATGTAAAAAATGCATATGTTCTGGTCATAGGCACAGGCATTGGCGGTGGTATGATAATCGACCACCATGTACATCATGGAAGCAGCTTTGTTGCAGGTGAGGTATCATACACCATTGACAACATGAATCGCAGTCAGGTTGATTCTATTCAGACTGCCGAAACAATAGAGGGACTTGGTGCAACCTTGGACAGCATGCCTTATTCCATGTCAGCAAGATGCGCAACAGGAGGAATCTGCCTAAAGGTTTCAAAATTAAAAGGTATGGATATAAAAGATGTAAGCGGAGAGTTGATTTATCAGTGGGTATCCGAAGGAGACGCACAGATAGCAGATATTGTTGAGGACTGGTATTTTGAAATTGCCAAAGCCTGTGTAAATATATACCTTATATTTAATCCTGACACAATTTTAATAGGAGGCGGTATAAGTGCACAGCCTCTGTTTATTGAGGGTATCAAAAAATATGTGGACAAGCTTAAAAAAATGACATATGTGCTGAATAATTTAAAGGTTGATGTATGCAAGTACCGCAACCGCTCCAATTTATACGGAGCTGTAATGAATTTTAAACAGCTTTATTATAATGAGTAATTTCAAATCATATGTTCCAAATTATAGAACAAAGTGCCTTTGGCACTACAGTAAAAGCTAAATTTTATTTTTAAACTAGGAGGGCGCTATGATAATTACAAAAAACAAAAAAATGCCTGAAAATTTTTTGTGGGGTGCATCTACAAGTGCATATCAGGTTGAGGGTGCAAATCTTATTGATGGAAAAGGACCAAGTGTTCAGGATGTCAAAACCGTACCGGAGGGAACAAGCGAGCTTGATGTATGTGCCGACTTCTATCACCGTTACAAGGAAGATATTGCTCTTATGGCTGAAATGGGCTTTAAGGCCTTTCGCTTTTCTGTAGCATGGACAAGAATACTTCCTGAAGGTGCAGGAGAAATAAATCCAAAAGGTATTGAATTTTATGGAAATGTTATTGACGAATGTCTGAAATATAACATAGAGCCTATTGTTACAATGTTCCATTTTGACCTGCCTCAGGCTCTTGAGGAAAAAGGCGGCTGGTCAAGACGTGAAAGTATCGACGAGTTTGTCACCTTTGCAAAAATACTTTTTGAAAATTACGGTGACAGAGTAAAATACTGGCTGACAATAAATGAACAAAATATGCTTACACTTGTAGGCGATGTTCTGGGAACAAGTAATTTTGACGGTGTGACAAACAAATATAAAAAGCTCTATCAGGCAAACCATCATATGCTTCTTGCTCAGGCAAAGGTTATGAAGCTTTGTCACGATATGCTTCCGAATGCTAAAATAGGCCCTGCCCCAAATATATCGCTTATCTATCCTGCAAGCTGTAAACCAAAGGATATTTTGGCTGCCCAAAATCTGAATGCAATCCGTAACTGGCTTTATCTGGACATGGCTGTTTACGGACGTTACAACAATCTTGCATGGCAGTTTTTAGAGGAACGGGATGCCGTTCCCCATATAGAGCCGGGTGACATGGATATCATGGCAGAGGGTCATCCTGATTTTATAGGCTTCAACTACTATTCTACCGCCACCGTTGAGTGGAGCGATGGAAGCGGTGAAGCAGTTACAGGAAACCAACAGACAGGCTCAAGTGAACCGGGTATCTACAAGAATTTTGTCAATCCGAATCTGCTTCGCACTGAATTTGGCTGGGAGATAGACCCAGATGGATTCAGGGCTACCGTCCGCGAAATGTACAGCAGATACCATCTTCCTATGATTGTCACGGAAAATGGTCTTGGTGCATATGACAAGCTTACCGAGGATGGCAAAATACATGATGATTATCGTATCGAATATTTACGCAGACATATTGAGCAAATCAAACTTGCTGTATCTGAAGGTGTTGAAATGATGGGCTATTGTCCGTGGTCTGCAATCGACCTAATCTCAACCCACGAGGGCATCGTCAAGCGATATGGTTTCATATATGTAAACCGTGATGAATTTGACCTTAAGGATATGGCACGCTACAAAAAAGACTCATTCTACTGGTACAAAAACGTAATTGCAACAAACGGAGAGGACCTGGAATAAAACGTCTTCTACATTGCAGTTCGCTACTAAGAAAACGGGGCTGACTGCCCGATAATTTTATACCACAATATCGAAAACACGCTTTCGCTCGATAAAGACGTAACAGTACTAAGAGTTAACAGCACGACAGGGCTTACACAGTGACATAAAACCGTTATAAAGACGTCGGCACTTAAATTGCCAATCTAAAATATCCTTGCTTGGGATTGTCTTAAACTGGCAATTTTTAGTGCCGTTACGTCTTTATCGAGCGGGAGCGTGTTTTTATGTCATTGTGTAAGCCCTGTCGTGCTGTTAACTCAAGTACTGACGTCTTCATAACGGTTTTCTTATATTGTGGTATAAAATTATCGGACAGTCAACCCCCGTTTTTAATGTACAAAGGTCAATATGAAGTGGGTGTATTCACCGAGCCGGCTGCGGACTGTTATTTTTCCTCCCATTCCCTCCACTATGGATTTTGTGAGGGACAGCCCTATACCCACACTGTTTGGATTTACCTCCTTGTTCACACGGTAAAAACGTTTAAATATATTTGGTAAATCCTCGTCAGGGATGCCCATTCCATTGTCCTTGACATATATTCTTGTGAATACAGGCGTCTTTTCCACTTCTATTTTTATTTCTGAATTTTCAGGAGAATAATCGGAAGCATTTTTTAAGAGGTTAATTATGCCCTCCACAAGCCATCCGGAGTCGCACACAAGCGTTATATCCTCCGGACAATCCACAGCTATATTTTGCCTTCTGCCGTCAGTGAGATATGTTACAACCTCCACAGCCTGAAGCAAAAGTGTATTTAGATTATTTGGCTCCTTTTCAAACTGTATGGCGCCCGCCTCTATTCTTGCCAACTTAAGCATGGAAAGCACCATCCACTCCATTCTGTTGAGCTGATTTTTTGACTCCTCAAGCATCTGCTTTCTTTTTTCAGGTTCCATAACCATATCATCATAGAGCAAATCAATAAAGACATTCAGTGATGCAAGCGGTGTTTTCAGCTGGTGGGAAATATCTGACATGATATCCCGCAGGAATTTTTTTTCCTCATGCTCCTTCTGCTTGCTTTCAGTAAGCGTCCCTACAAGCTTGTAAAGGTTTGTGTAAAGCTCGCCCATCTCCCCCTGCTTATAAGGCTCAGAGGGTATATCCCCCTCCTCTACGAGTTTTACCATTATGTCTGATGCATAAGAAATTTCATTGCATAATGTTCCAAGCTCATATCTGACCAAAATGTATATTACAGCTTCTATGAAAAGGCACAAACCCGTTAAAGTCCAAAGTGCCTTCCCAAATTCCTGAAGAACGGCATAAGTACAGCAAAAAAACGCAAGCAAAAGAATACTTGCGCAAATTGCAAACCATTTATTAAATTTTCCTATTTCATAGCTGTGTTTATTCATATCCTAAATCTGTAACCTACACCCCTTACGGTTTCAATAAAGCTGCCGTCTTCCCCTAATCTGTCACGAAGACGTTTCATATATACGGATAATGTATTGTCATCTATAAATTCTCCGTCTATGTCATAAAGCCTTTCAAGCAGTATTCTTCTTTCCAAAACCATTCCCTTATTTACAAGAAGAATACGCAAAAGCTTAAGCTCGCTTGTGGTGCAGTCAACTGGTTTTTCATCCTTCAAAAGTTTAAATTCCTCAGGGTAAAAGCAATGATGTCCAAATGTATATGCATTTCCATACGAACCCTTATTATAAGCATTTCTTCTTATATTTGCAGCTATGCGTGACAAAAGCTCCTTTACGCGATAAGGCTTTGTGACATAATCGTCAGCTCCAAGCTCAAGTCCCTGAACAATATTTGCCTCCTCGGAAACGGCAGTAAGAAAAATAATAGGTACACGGCTGCCCTTTTTCCTTATCTCCTCACAGAAGGAAAAGCCTGTTCCGTCAGGCAGCATAACATCCAAAAGTATTAAGTCTGTTGATTGGTCATAAAGCTTTCTTGCAGCTTCAAGATTTGCGGCTTTTACAACTTCGTAGCCTTCAGACAGGAGTGCATATTCAGTTCCCATTGCAAGGGCGAAGTCATCCTCCACCATTAAAATTTTGTATGCCATAATTTCCTCCGATACAAACTAATTATGAGCCTTCCCATCTTTTTTTTCAATATTTTTCGAGGAATTTGTTTGTTTTTTCTATTTTCTTACCGCTGTAAGAGGATTAAGCCTTGATGCCCACCTTGCAGGGAAGTATCCCGCAAGTATTCCCAGAACCGTTGACACTCCTATTGATACAAATATAAGCCATATCGGTATTACTGCAAGGCTTGTCCCCTTTACAAAACCAAGAAGACTTATGGCAACTTTATTTATTATTCCTTTTATTCCAAAGGATAATCCTACGCCAAGCACGCCTCCCGCAAAGCCAAGCACTCCCGACTCAAAAAGAAACATCATGAGAAGCTCGTCCAAATCACAGCCGATAACCTTAAGTACACCTATCTCATTTACCCGGTCATACACGGAGGTTGTCATAGTGTTACTTATACCTATAACGGCTACCACAAGGGCTATGGTTCCTATCCCTCCAAGCAATACCTGTATTATCTTTATTTCCCTTTTTGCACTTTCAAGGTACTCCTTATCATTTGATATCTGAAAGCCCATATCCTGTAATTTTTTAACAACGAAATCCACATTTTCTATATCATTTACGGTGACAACCGCACTTGTATATACCCATTCACTGTATGTATTTCCATTTTCATCCATAGGCTGTCCATATACGGGTGCTCCGTTTGCGTTATATTTCAAATATCTTTTTAAGACCTCCAAATCACAGAAAACGCTCTGTGACTGCATGGAATAATCCTCTTCCTTTCCGTAAAGCACTCCTGATACCTTGAACTTTGTTATAACTGCACTGTCGCCATAACCAAACTCGGTAGGAATGGAGGTATTGACAACGGATGTAAGTTCTTTGTTTTCACCCTCCGAAAAGTTTAAGCCTGTATTGTAATTATAAAACAAAAGTCCCATGGAATTTCCCAAAATAAGCTGCGGCTTTTGCCCACCTTCTCCTAAGGAAGAACCATCAGCAAGCTTAAGCTTTTCAAGCTGTTCTCTTGGTATCCCTACTATATTTGTATATGCCATATATTTCCCCATTGAAAGCGACACAAAAATCTCATACTCAGGATAAACATATGCAACCTTGTCAATTTGTTCAAATTTTTCAAGTGTTTTATCAGTAATAAGCTTGCTTTTTTCCTTATAACTCTGAGAGCCGTAAACTGTAATGTTTTTTACGGAATTTTCATCCTCAAACTGTGATAAAAGTTCTTTCTTTACTCCGAGTCCAAGTGCAAGAAGCGATACAATTGAGATTACACCTATTGTAACACCAAGTATCGTGAGAACAGTCCTTGCCCTTCTTCTTTTCATATTAAGCAGGCTTAATCGGAACATCCATCCCATTAAAATTCCTCCAATATCTTTTTCTTCTTTCTCCATTTCATAACAGAAAGAATTATCACAACCAACACGACTGCAACAACTGCAATTATTATAATTGTTTCCGAGGATACTTCCTTTTCCTCAGGCTCCTTGAGTATTTCAAGATTACTGTAATTTGTTGCCTCAATACTGAGATATAAATCTACTTTTTGACTATGCTTTTCCTTATTCTTATCCTCATATGTAACAGTCATATAATTTTTGCTGTATCTGCCATCCTCCACAGGATGGATTGTGTGTGTAAGAACATCAATATTACCACTTTTGCCTGATTCTATATTTCCAATATAGCTTAACTGTGTATCTATATTTTCACCCTCAACTTCCACGCTTACATTATAAAGGGTACCTTCTCCGATATTATTGATTCTTCCCGTTATTTCAATGTCATCGCCAAGCTTAACTGAGGAATCTGACATGATATCCGTTACTGAAATTCTCTGCTCAAGCGTTATGGGAATGTAAATATTATCCTCAACCGTATAGGAATAGCCGTTAGTATCCTCATATTCAGATTTAATCGTGAGCTTATAGGATTTTTCCTGAAGTCCGCTTATTGCCGTCATGTCAAAGGCTATGTCAAGCTCCTCCTCTGCTGCCATTTCATTTATATATGCAGTGCCCGCTCCATTTACGGGAATAAACTCTCCTTCCGCTGACGTAACTGTAAGCTTCAGGTTTCTGACCTTTCTTGAGGCAGTGTTTTTAAGCGTAATCGCAATCGTAAAATCCTCTCCCGACACTACCTCAGTGGGATTTAATTTATAATTGATAACCATGACCTTTGGCTCTGCCGCCTTAATGTCAAGTGCTTTAAAGCATCCCAAAAAGCACACGAAAGCACATAGTATTATGCTTATGGAAATTTTTAATTTTCTTAATTTCATGTTTTTTCTCCTTAAAAATACATTTTTTATTTACGAAACACGTTATCTTCAAAACCTAGTTGTACAATATAGACAATATCATAAGCAGGTGTTTTGGAGCCGCCGGTGCTTAGCGAGGTATTTTCGAGTTTAGCACCGCTGCGAGCGACAAACAGCGCAAGCGTGCCTGTGTTGATATGTCTATATTGTACAACGGGCGTTCGCAAAAATAGAGTTTCGCAATTGATTAATGTCTTTATTCTATGATTTTTCCGTCTGCAAGCTTTATAATTCTGTCAGACTCCCTAGCAAGGTCAATATTGTGGGTGATAAGTACAAGTGTCTGATTAAGCTTTTTTACGGAGTCATGCAAAAGGGTCATAACCTCGCTTCCGTTTGCAGAGTCAAGTGCTCCCGTAGGCTCATCTGCAAGTATGAGAGACGGTCTGTTTGCAAGTGCTCTTGCGATGGCGGCACGTTGCTGCTGCCCACCTGATAATTGATTTGGCAGATGCTTTCTCCTGTCCTTTAGTCCAAGCATTTCTATAATGTGGTCAATATATTCCCTGTCCGGCTTCTTGTGGTCAAGAAGAATAGGCATCCTTATATTTTCCTCCACCGTAAGCACCGGGATAAGATGATATGCCTGAAATACAAAGCCGATTTTTCTTCTTCTGAACACTGACATTTCATCATCACTTAGTGTTGTTATGTCCTTTCCATCAACTACTATGTTTCCGTTGTCAGCGGTATCCACACCGCCCATAACATGAAGCAGAGTAGATTTTCCTGAACCTGATGCACCTACGACCGCAAGGGTTTCCCCCTTGTCTATTGTAAGATTTACATCATCTAACGCCCATACTCTTGTATCACCTGCTCCATAGATTTTTGTTACATGCTCCATTTTTACGATTTCCATAATGTTTCCTCCTTATTAATCATCACTGCATTTTTTCTTAATTTCTTTACAACACTGAAAATTTTTAATCTCCTCCTGCGTTAAGATTATCCAGCAAACTGTTGCTCAGTCTTTTAATTGGGAAGTACACCGAGCCGCAAAGTACAATTATCGAAATAACAAGTCCTGCAACAGTGCCAGTTACCGGGAAAGATATTTTCATATCATATAGAAAGTCAAATGTAGTGCGTAACGGCAACAGGCACAGAAAACCGGAAATACAGCCTATTACATTTGCAATGATTGTAGTTATTATTCCTTCAAGCAAAACAATACGGCAAAGCTTTTTCTTTGACATTCCTATCACCCGAAGCTGCGCAAGCTCCTGTCTTCTCATGTATAGGTTACCGGCATTTGTATTTATTATATTTACGGAGCTTATGACAATCATAAATATCGTAAAAAATCCGACATATAGTATTGTCTTTTTTATGTTTTTAACCTGTTGCATATCCTGCATATACAGTGAATAGTAGCAGTTTGCCGACCTATCAACCGTACTGACCTTCTCATAAAATTTTTCAGTCAGCTTTTTCTTTACCTTCAACTTAATTCCGTTGCTGTCCGTCTCACTCACACCTGTAATTGCACAATATTTATCAAGAGGCAGAATCGCCGATAAACCACTCATCGCCTCACCCAATTTCTCTCTATTGTACTTTACGATACCTTCAACCGTATAGGTTGTATATGCCCCCTTCTCAATAAGCTCAGTAATACAATCCTCGTAAAGAACAAAATCATAATGCTCGTAGGCAGGTGATGATGGTACATATCCCGGCTCGCTCCGCTTCTTTTTATAAAGCTCCACCAGCTGCTTACAATCAACGATATCAATTGTGTCTCCCACCTTGTAATTGTGTATTCTGGTATACTTTAACCCACCTTCGTCATCTTGTTCCTGAAACGACCCATTTATTACATACTCAGTTAAAATAATTCCTTTATCACTAACATCAAGTGTTCCGTCAACCAAAAGCTCCTCATATTTCTTCATTTCCTCCTCATCGCAGCCACACAGCATAAAACGTGTCTCATTGAACACAACAAATCCCGGTGTATTCTTCCTTATGAGAGCTTCCATATCCGACTTTGTATGCCAATACCATACATCTTTATAGTCAAAATAATTCATAAGGTAATTTTCATAATCTGCAATGTAGAGGATTGCCACATACATTTGCTTAACATCTATAACAGAGCTGTCCTTTGCAAGTGCTTCAAGTGCATCATACGATGGCAAATAGCTTCTTGCTATATCCACATCATTATCATTATATCCATCAATGGGATTATAATAATAAAGCTGATAATCCCCATATTTCTTTTCTATTTCCTTCACCTGATGATTTAATGCAGATATAACAACTGATAATGCAATAAACGCTGCAATCCCAAGCCCAAAGGAAGCGATTGATTTATAAAATCTTCCCTTATTTGCCATAAGGTTCTTATATGCATACTCTCCCTCCACGCCGAAAATAAAACCAAATATGCCTCGCTTTCTTCGTTTTACTTTAACATGTTTAAGCTTCATTCTTCCTCTTACTGCTTCAACAGGCGTAAGCTTTTTCACCATTTTTCCGATTTCATCCATAGCGGCGGCAAGATCTCCAAGAAACGCCACAAGTACAAACAAAACAGGGATAATATTGAGCCATACCTTTATTCCCGACATTTTACCTATAAAAAATGCCGCTGCAAATCCCATAATCATTCCGATTACAATACCTGTAATTTCCTGAAAGAATCCCATAAGGTATATAACTGTATTAAGCTGTTTCCTTGTTGCACCTATACATCTTAATATTCCGTAATCCTTAATCTGCTCCTGCATGTTAAGCTGTATGGCATTTCTTATTATACCCACTGCCACTATTGCAAATATAAATGCAATAAAGAGAAATACAAGAAGCCCCAAACATATGCCATTTCCGTTATCCCCCTGAAGATAGTAGCTTGCAAGCTCCTGATTAAGCTCACCGCTAGCACCGTACCTGCTGGTAAGCGTCTTAAAATACTTATTAAGTCTATACGGATTTTTTGTGTTAATAAATAATGCCCCATTAATGTAGCTTGCTTTATATTTTTCAAAATACCTTCCTTCATAAGCGCTTTTCACGCACTCATCATTTATAATTCCTGCCGCCTGTTCGGGATTTTCAGGGAAAAACACAATTTCATAGTCTTCCTTGTCCCTTAATTCATCCCTTGCATTGATAAAGTTGCTGAAATATAAGGTAAGAATTGCAAACAAAACCGCAGCGGCAACGGACACACCAAATATGGTAACAATGGTGCGTTTTTTCTGAAATTTTAAATACATTTTTGAAAGTTCACTGTATTTTTTCATAATACTGTCTCCTCCCGTTTAACATCAGCCCATTGAATATCGCCGCATTTGGTATTATTTTCAGTCTCCGCCTGCATTCAACCCCTCAAGCACACTGTTCCCCATTCTCCTTATCTGCACAAAAAGTGAACCACAGAATACAAGTGATGAAATAATGAATCCGATAACAGCCGCCCCGACCGGATAGGTAAAATTCAGATTAAACAAACCTATAAATACTTTACTTATCGGCTTAAGACTGCAAAATCCAAGCACATTTCCCACAAGGTTTGCGGTAAGTACCGTTATTATGCCCTCAAGCAAAACCATGCGGCACATACCCTCTTTTGAAACTCCCAAAACCCTCAGCTGTGCAAGCTCCTTTCTTCTTAAATGAAGCGTGCTTGCGCTTGTGTTTATAATATTTACCGAGCTCATAACAATAATGAATACTATAAACATTAAAATATACCTGCTTACATTTTTCATGGAATTAATCATATGGTAACCCTCTACATAGTATGAGCCCCCCGCTTGTTCTTCCGCCGTTTCAACAATATTCATAAAGTCCTCTGTCATTCTGCCGTCAATTTTATATTTAACTCCCGTGCTTTCCTCCCCATTAAAGCCCGTCATGTCACAGTAATTTTTAAGGGGCAGTATCACAGCAATACCACTATGATTAAGCTTATCCTTCTCATACTCCACAATCCCTTCAACAATATAGGTTCTGTACTGTCCTTCCTCCAGCATTCTTTTCCGGCACTTTTGGTAAAGCTCATCCTGTACCCCAAAATTAAAATCCCTTACATTGGCATAACCGCCCTTTTCATACTCCTCAACATATATTTCCTGCATTCTTTTCATGTTGACAATAATATCTACTTTGTCCCCCACCTGATAATCATTGCTTACATACATTTTTCCGTACATCTCCTCAGCGGATGGCACATGCTCATCGTAATCTTCGTATTCAGGATAAGCATGCTGTTCTCTTGCTATTACAATACCGTTTTCACTTACATCAAGTGTTCCATCAATCAAAAGCTTATCATAGCATTTATACTCCTCGTCGCCATATCCGTACACATCAAAACAGACAAAGGATATTTTGCTATCCGAAGCATTTTCACTTATTTTTCTTTTAATCCATGTTCCTGTAGAAGTATCGTTTAAAAAGTCCTCATTATATTTATGACTGTCACAATCAACCATAGGCATACGGGAATTATATACCTGCTTTACATCCTTTACACAGCTGTCCTTTGCAATTTTTTCAAGCAAATCATAAGATGGCAGGCTACTTTTTAATGTTTCTGTATCCGGTGTTTCGGATTGTGGTGAATAAAAATATATTTGATAATCTCCATACATCCCCATTACATAGGTATTTGTCTCATTTACTGAACGGGAAAACACGGAAAGTATGATAAAAGCAGCTATTCCAAGTCCGAATACCGAAACGGATTTATAAAACCTTCCCCGGTTGCTCATAAGGCTTTTATATGCGTAATCTCCATAGGTTCCAAAAATAAGTCCAAAAATACTGCGTTTTCTTGCCTTAAGTTTTTTCACTTTTGCAGTTAAATTTCCCCTTACAGCCTCAACAGGTGTTATCTTTTTTACGGTTTTACTGTTCTCTTTCATAACAAAATAAAGGTCACCAAAGAATGCAACAAGCAAAAATGCAACAGGCACAATATGAAGACTGACTTTTATGCGTAAAAGCACACCTATAATCATGGAAATCGGAAGTCCCAACGCCACACCCAAAATAATCCCCACAAGCTCCTGCCAAAAGCCCATAAGGAAAATAATCGTTTTAAGCTGTCCCCTTGTGGCACCTATGCATCTTAAAATACCATAGTCCTTGATTTGCTCAAGGGTATTTAACTGGATTGAGTTTCTTATGATACCAACGGCAATAATTGCAATTATTACCGTAAGAAAAAGAAACAATAGAAGAACTATGTATGTGAAATCTCCTCTGTCACCCTGCAAATAATAGGAAGCAAGGTCATTGTTTATCTCTGCTTCAACACCATATTGGGCTGTAAGCTTTTCATAAACTGCATTAATTTTATATGGATTTGTTGTATTTACAAAAATTGCATTTTCAATAAGATAAGTGGAATACCCGTCACTTGAATAATACTCGCCTGCATATGCACTTTTTATGCTGTCATCATTTATGATGCTTGCTGCCTGTTCATCAGTCTCTGGAAAAAAAACTATCTCATAGTCCGCTTCCTTCCGAAGGCTGTCCCTTTGATTTATATAGTTGCTGAAATACAGGTTTAAAATTACAAACAAAACCCCTGCCGCAAATGCGACACCGCATATTGTAAGAATTGTTCTTTTCTTCTGATATTTAAGATATAGCTTTGCAAGACTTCCGTATTTTTCCATATATTTACCTGCTCCTGTTCTTTTACTTTGTTTCATAAACAAACTACGCCCATGTAATATGCTCAGTATAAACCGTTTATATTACATGGGCGTGACAGAAAAATTACAATTTTGTAAGAGAAAGGCAGTACACGATAAACAGCACTTTTACAGTCGCTACTAAAACTATATACAAATTATGAAAGAAGTTAAAAATCACACAGAAACTTTGCACAGCCCACATCATACTGTTTAAGCGGAATACCATGAAACTCTATATCTACCCCTGTCGTGGCTCCTTCCAATATGTTGCCGGCTCCCTCGTATAGTTGAGATATCAATTCCGGTCGAACTGGAATTGAACCATGGGAAGGGTAAACCTCATCAAATCTCTCCCTGTATTTCTCCAATTTTTTCAGGCTGTGCATATATGCATGAAACTCCCGCTGAACCCCAAACATAAAAATGGCACCATCCTGAACAGTATCCCCGCCATAAAGAATACGATTGTCAATATCCAGCACAGCGATGCTTCCTGGCGTATGACCAGGTATATGGATAATCTCTAACTTCCGGTTACCAAGATCAAGGATGTCTCCATTTTCCACCGGGATAAAAGACCCTGTTTTCTTTTGCGTATGGTAGTAATTTGATGCTTCTGCCGGGCTCATGTAAAACTTTTCAAACTCACCATTGCTCCCAACATGATCTATATCACCATGGGTATTAAGCAGCTCTATTGGCAAAGATACCAACTGCTGTGCAATTTCTTTCGCATTGTGGACTGTCATACCACTATCAATCAAAAGTGCCTTTTCATCACCTGCCAGCAAAAAGAAGCGGACGCTCTCATCCTCTATCCGCCAGCTGTTCATTGACATTTTTACAATATCCATTTCACAAACCTCCTGTAAATATTCCTGATGCTCTCTCATCCATTATAGCAATGAAAACTATTTGTGTCAGCTATACATCTTCCACACTAGCAGTCCCTTATCTCATACGCAGTATATTCCCTGTCAAAATGATACCCCAGCTTCTTCGCCAATCCGACTGACATGAGATTGTGAGCATCCCAGCTTGGAAACCAACCCCTGTCGAGGCACTCCAAGATAAGCTTTGCCGCACATACATAGGCAAGGCCTTGTCTCCTGTAATCTACTTTGGTATCAATCTCAATTTCAATTCCGTCGTTAAATCCGGAATAAGAGGAACAGCTTGCTACAATTTCCTCTCCTTTCAGAATCACCACTCCCAGTCCGTACCGACGATATAAGTCATAGTCCGGATAATTTGCCACTCCGTCCCTGCACCACTCCAAAGCCATACATTGGTTAAATAATTCCTTATCAATAACAGAAATCCTGTACTCACTGGAAAGGTTCAAAACCACATCCTCCAGTTGCTCCCTGTCAAAAATGTTCCGTTCCTTTTTTATGGCATAGCGAACCACCTTTTTCGCCCTATTTCCGTAACACTCCTCAATAATTCCGTTCCAATCATCATTCTGTGGAACAAAAATCATAAAATTTTTCTCTCCCACCAATGGTTTCCAAAGCAGAATATCTCGATTCGGTTTTCCCGCAAGAAAAGCGAAATCACCTAACACTACCGCTCCACTGGCAGGACCTGCCTCATCATCAACATAGATATCGCCCATAATTCCCTGCAATGCAGACCATACACAGCCCTCCTGCCAGTCAGCAAATAATTTCTCCGCCTTTTGCGGGTTTTCTAATTTAACAATCAAAGTCGTATCCTCTCTTAACAGATTTTCTTTTTTTGCATTATTATAAACTACTTTCTGAATATATCAACTGTTTAGCCTTGTCCAAAAAACTGTGTGTTTATTTTTGAGTACCTGATACGATATAATCTGCAGTCGTTTTGTAGTAATCCCTCAAACGATCAACCAAAGTAAGGGTAATCGTTCTTTTCCCCTGTTCCAGCTTACGGATAGTATTTACTGAAATCCCTGTTTCTGCAGCAACCTCATGTTGTGTTTTCCCCTTTACCTCGCGAAGATGCTTCAAGCGATTTCCGCACTCAATTTTATCATACATATATCCAATCCTCCCCTCATGTCAAAAATTTAAAAATATTTTAATACTTAACCTGTTGTCTTTCTTGCTTCACTCATCAAAACATTTTAAAGAGTTCCAATTTTATTTTTATTTACTATTTATACCTCTTTATGCGATATTACATTCTTATTTATAGCTACAAGAAGCATGCACATTCAAAACATACAATCCAATAAGCACCAATCCCATTATGGTACATGACCCAACAACTCCGGCAGGAGTACATACCGTTATCTCTGGTGACGGATTAATAAAATATCCCGGAACAAACGAACGTATACCCTCAAAGCCTTCATCATTAAATACAATTCTTGTAAGGACCGCATTTAAAAGCGTCGGAAAAATCAAAGCAATTATTCCATTGGAACACCACCCCGATATTACAAGTGTCATGCATGCAAACAATCCCCCAACGATAAAATCAATAATGATAAATATGAGTGCGTATAACACTGGAAGGTCAAAAAACTGGTCTGCAAACATGTCATAATTAGTAATCATCGTCTGTAATGCCAAAGGGTCCGTTCCCACGGCAGGAAGATAACAGGCTGATATTATAAGGCTCACTACAAGTGGAGTGCTAACACTTATACCACCTGATAAAAAAGTCATTAAATATTTAGAGGTATAGTACTGCCTCATACTACCTCCTTCAATATTTGCTGTCAGCCCTTTCTTTTGCTCATAATATAACGATACTCCATATGGAACCGCTGCCAATAATGGAAATACCAGAAAGAAAATGTTATTGTATCCGGAAAACGGCTCTGTGCCAATCCACCCCTGCAGAATCCCCATTTCATACCATTCAGTATTCAATGCACCATTATTACTTGTATTTGTAATGTCAAGAAGTCTCTGTTCATTTTGCATATAAAGATTTTTATATACATAAATCGAATGCAGGATAACAAAAACAACACCTGCCAGAAGACATAACTTGAAGCTTCTGCTTTTCCTCATTTTACAATACTCTGCTCGAAGTATTTCGGTTATTTCCCCACTATTCACCTGCATACTCCTTTCTTTTGTAATCATTAATGAGCAATTCCTTTCTTTCGGGATAGGAACCAAATACCAGTCTGAATTCCATAGTATCCATATTCTTTCGTTGCTTATTATTGAGTGACGACTCATATATCTCATATGGAATGGATATTGTATCACCTGATTTGAGACTTGTTTTTTCCCTGTTAATAAATGCTGTCAGATATGGGTTATACCAATTCACCACATGATAATATGTTATAGGTATACTTTGCTCAATCATCGCATCCTCCCTGTCATTTGCCTTTTCAATTCGGATATCCACCACAAGGATTTTTGTCCCATCATGTCTTAAGGTTTCTTCCTCAAATTTTGCGCAATCTCCGTTAGCGTCAAAGAAATCGCCATACTCCCACAGTACAGCATTTGCTATACTGTATTTTACACCATTATATTCTATAGTCTTACCCTGCTCAGCCGTAGTAACAGTACGCTGTCTGGCATTTAAATTTACATATGCAATTCTTGCAATTATCAAAACACATAAAATAATTGTTATGATTTTTTTACCGGACATATGTATTTCCTCCTTTGTATACAACAAAGTTGCTACTGGTCAAGCTGAATTATGCTTCCATCAATTGCATTAATAACAACAAATTTTTCAGAAACATCCTCTCCGTCACTCAAAATCCACACTGGTATGTAAAGGTGTTTTCTATTATCTGTAGGACTTGGATAACTGCAGTATGCAAGCTTCATTTCCTTTAACAATATGTCGGTGTTTCCCCTTACATGGCTGTTTTTAATTACATTTCTGTATCTCTCCTTAACCTGTTCAAAGTTTAAGAGCTCCACGTTCATTGCCTTAACATCTGTAACCTTTGACAAGTTCCAACCCTCAAGGCATATTACACCACTATCATTCATAGCAAGGGTCACATACTCTATCTGGTAATTAATATTAGTAACATCCTCCTCGCCAGGAAATGAAAACATATTATTATTAAACCCGTCAGCTATCTCAACACCACTTACTGTTTTTCTTAATATGATATAATAGCCGTCATAAAAGCTTTCTTTCGGTTCATTCATATATTCATATTCACATGTATACACATTCCATTTCATGTCGTTTATTAAAGTCACCTCAAAGCCCTGATATCCTAAATCCTCCAGATATTTTTTTGCTTTTTCCTCCAGTGCCTCAATCGGAGTCTCACACTTATTTTCTATCTTATCATACGGATCCTCTGCCTTCATTGCCGGTGTTACAGAAACACGGTCAGCTTCGACATTCTTTCTCAAAACATCCTTATCGTCATAAGGCTCCCATCTTATACAGTTCGCATCCGCTGTCACAAAGTAAAGCACACCATTTTTACATGCCAGATAATATGAGTCCGTGAAATCAGTAGCAACGGTTAATTCCTCGGGAGCATCCTTATATGCACTCTCAAGAGCGCCTATTTCTGATGCAAACTGTTTTTCCATATCCTCGTAGCTTTCATAAATTTTAGTTGACTTTTTCCACGCCTCACTGTCCTTCGTCATCATGTCTCTCTCTTTTTTTAAACTGTCAAGTTCCTTTTTAATCAATTCCTTTGACAAATATTTTCTATCCCGATAATAAATCCCATCAAAACCGAACGATGTTATAATTTCCTCTCTGTTTTCAGTATTTACATTTCTATATTCTATTTCCGTAACATCCATCTGCGTTACATCAGGCACAGTTACCCCTGCATATATCCTGACATCTATGTCTTCCCCAACACTGCTTTCCAGTGCTTCATCCCACATATCTTCAACGCCAAGCCTGTCCTTTATTTTATCCTTTCCTGTCGATAATTTATATTCTGGTTCCGCTACGCCTGACCTTGTATCATCTACTGCCTCCGAAGATGTACTATCCTCTTTATTAGCGTCCTGTTGTGTCGGAACATCTTCAGATGTTACATCTCCCATATCAACCTTCTCTCTTTTACCACATGCGGTAAATGTCAGCATTGCTCCCATCACAAAAAGCAGGACTATTTTCTTGTGCATATCGTCCACCTCCCATAACTGCTTTTGGTGCTGCCCAATTAATCAGCTTCATTGAACAACACCTGTGCTTTTTCAAGTAACTATTTCCAATTTTTTACATTACATTTTATGTACATGGAAGTTGTATCTTGGCTTATAGATTTACCAATATATGCACTTCCGTAGCTTTTATGTATACTGAAATAAAAATCAGGATTGTCAAGGTTTTCTGGTTTGTCCCATTCCAAACTTACATAGTCAGGAACAGCAAGCAACACACATACATCTTTACTTTCACCCGGTTGTAAAATGATTGTCTGTTGATTATTTCCTTCCATATCTTTGACATAATCGTTTTCGCCTGGAAATGGACAACGCCTGTCTCCAAAACCAATAACCCCCTCATAATTACGAAAGAATTCACTTTCCTCTGCTGAATCATTTGTCACCGTAAATGTAACGTAAAAAAAATATTTAAAGCCAATGTCAGCAGCAAGAAGATCATCTGCTTCCGCATCTGTATGATTCGGAACATCGTAAGGGTTCTCAAAATATTCAACCTCATTAACCTTGTAGCCAAACCCTCCTAAAGATACTGTTTCACCCTGTGACACTATATTTCCTTCCGCAATAGTCGCAATATCTTTTTTATCTATATCACGCATCTCTTCCCAAACATCATCCTCACTAAGAAATCTTGCATACTTTTCCTCATATTCAATATTTTCCATTTCCGTAGGAACCGATGGTTCTATAACAGTAGTATTTTCTATTTCAGTGGATGTCTTATCCACAACAGCAGTCGACGTCTCAATATTTTCCTGATTACTACATCCGCATAACAATATCATCGTAAGCAATAAATATAAAACCTGATTTCGTTTTATCATCATATATTCCCTCCCTTGTAACTATTTTTATTCAGGCACGGAGAGAAATCTCTCCATGCCATTTAACCTTATGGTTTAAGAATCGGCCATGTTCCAACAGCAGTAGCTGTATCAGGACTCCACTCACCCCAAATGTTTCCTGTTCCGATGTAGCTTTTAAAGCCAAGTGACATGTAATTACATTGGTGTTCCTTCACATAATTTGTCACATGATACTGCCCCTTTGATGAAACAATATACCCACCTGTTGAATTATCTGTTTTGGATATATATGGTATCCCAATTGATTCTTGATCACGATGTGCATTCGGATATACCCTGAATTTTGTAACCGTTCCATCTGAGTTTCTCCAGTTCATGTATGCCTTTGAATCACTATCCTTCTTCCTAATTGATGTCATACTTTTATTTTCACTACCTGCAACAACTCTCATTGTCCATTTAGTATCCGTTGCATCCGCCCTTGCTCGCTCTGCTGTTCCAAAAGCAAGCATAACAATTAAAATTCCTGTTAAGGCTATCATTAACCTGTTCATAAAAATACCTATAGCTTTTTTTTGCATTTTAAAATTCCTCCTAATTTAATCCTTTGATACGTATTGCGTTTATAGCTTTATCTGTGTAATTTTTCATCCCCCCTTCATTAGAATTGTAACATTTTCACCCCCTTTATTTCACTGCCGTCACAGAGTACCAAGCATCATACTGTTACGGCATTTTAAGCATGCTTTCCATACCAATTTTTTCTATCAATATGTAATATGCCATCATGTACATATAACTTATAAACTGTAATCATTATTCATTTAAATGCTTCTATATGTACTACCAATTTGTATAATTTTTTTCTTTTTTATATATTTAATAATAATGCACATCGACCAAAATGTCAGCTCCCCACTTTTGTCCTACTTTTGTATTGTTTTGTACTACTTTTATAGTGTTTTGTACCACTTTCTAATTCTATACGCAATTCGCATATGATTAGTGATGTGTTTTCAATACAATCACACCCTATTTTGAATCCTATTCATCACACCTCTCTGTCACCCTGATGACTATTCAAAAAACGATCTTTTCTCTAACAACAACTCATTTCATTTTCATCCTTTGGTATCATTTAATACTTTTAAAACCTCTTTAAATAAAACATTGGGCCTTATATTAACACGAACAAACGCATCAATATAAAGCCCATATATGATATAAGATATTTACTTTAGTTTAATGATTAACCACTATGTATTTGTTTTTACTTCCTCTTAAAATTCTTCTTTTCCAAAGCTTTTCATTAATACAAAACTTTTCCCGTATATACTGTGATTGCGTCATGATTATTATAAATTATGGAACCATCCAAAGCACATATTGTTAAAGCAGGAGTTTTGACAGTGGTATTCTTTTCACTTCCGGCTTCATAATAACGCCATGCAGGAACAACTACATGGATTATTTATATTCGGCTCATCCATTCCCAATGTATCTTCAATTGCATATATCTCATCAATACAATATGCCTTCAAATATGCTATACTAAATTCATGAGATATTTCCCCATCCGACTTAATTTTTTGAAAACTATTACGATAGTCCAAATCCCACATTCTTCCGTCAACGTCACCTCTGAGCCTTGCCTCTCCACAAACAAAGGCCTGACTATTATTTTCATCCTCTGTGTCATACTCTTGTGTTTTGGTATACACAATATTATCATCAGGATACTCTACATATTTTATATCATCAAAATTTTCAAGCAGCCCTTCTATATATCCTGTATAACGATTCTGGCTATACACATCACTTCCCGAATACTTTTCCTCATAAAACTGAAGCTCCTTTTCAAGTTCCTCCCTGCTCAATATTTTATATGGCCTTACGTTCGTGTACTCACCATTGTCAAACAGCTTTTTAGCATAGTTCAAGACAAATTCATCTTTGTCTTCACATTCCGTAACAGTAAACGTAGGGACATTGCCATAACCATCGGCATATATTTTGGCCTCAACATTTGTCGGCCTGCCACCTGACTCAACCACATAGGAAATCGTATCCGGTATTTCACCAGCTACATCTTTTTCTACCGCATTACCGTCACTTGCCTCCATACCTGCATTTTCTTTTAAATCATTTGCTATATCGTCCTTTTTTCATTGCCACAGGCAGTAAATAAAACAATCATACCCAAAATAATAATTGAAAAATATATTCTTATTATAAATTTCATAAAAAATCTCCAAACCATTCTCATATTTACTCATTAAATACTGGTCTATAGGTTTGAAAAACAGTTCCGTCAATGGCATTTATGATGATAAATCTTGTACAATCACTCTCACCATCACTTAAAATCCACACCGGGATAATACTTCCGGTATCCACGTCATCCTTAGATGGGACCTTAAAATATGCAAATTCAAGCTTCTTTAAAAGGACGATACTTTCTTTATCAACCTGACTGTTTATTATGATATTTCGGTAAACCTGCTGAACCTGTTCAAAATCAAGCAGCTTCACATTGCTTGCCTTAATTTCAGTAACATCACTTGGAGCAAAGTATTCCATATAAACGATTCCCTCATCGTTTATTTCAAGCCTTATGAATTCCTCTGCATATTCCGCCAGATAGGTTACCTCCGAAGCATCCTCTCTCTCTTTGAAGTCAAAGATATTATTATGAAAATAATCTCTGCTCGCAATTCTTACACCATCAACGCACTTCTCAAGGGTAACTACATATCCGCCATCAACTGCCGCTCCCATACCACTGCCATCCATTTTTATTTCATGATATGCCGTATCATGTATGGATGCCATTTTAAATCCCGTTATTCCCATTTTTTCTAACTCATCATAAACGGTTTGTTCCAGTGCATCGAATTCTATACTGCATTTTTGGGGAAACTTGGAACGGTCACATGGCTCGCAGGTAAGTATATGCAAGAGTCCCTCTTTCGAAAAACTGACGATATAACATAGGTTGTTTCTCTTTGCCAGATATCCTTCCCCAGAGTAAACTACACCTGCACATCCCTCTTTTGCAAGCTTGGCACGTATTGTTGCTTCATCGTCAAAATAGTTTCCAAGATATTGTATTTCATCAAAACCCATCTTATTTATATAGGGCTCCCAGAATTCCCGGTCTGCTTCCTTTTGCTTTACCTCCAGCACTTTTACGTCACTGATATCCGGCACGATTACCTCGGCATAAATCCTGACAGTTGCACTGTCACCCACAGAGGTTGCGATATCCTCCTGCCATACATCGGGAACACCCAGACTCTCTTTTATGCTGCTTTTATCTGTGGAAATTTCATACTCCCCAGTATTCTCCGTTGCCTCTGATGTAATATCACCCATATCGACAGATTTTCGTTTGGAGCATCCTACTGCTGTTATTAATAAGGCACACATAAGGATAACTGTTATTTTTTTATATTTCTTTTTCTCATACCTGTTATGTAATATAT
>CAMWGV010000013.1 GCA_947173945.1 uncultured Lachnospiraceae bacterium | reverse complement strand
ATAATTACACCTAAAAACACAGTAGACGGTTACAGTTCATAATTCTGCAACCGCCTACTGTATTTATTTTCCAAAGGAATCCCTTACGGTTCCAATTTATATTTTTGAAAGAATTGCCTTATTTATATTTTACATTCTTTCCAGCACCTTTACTCTTTAACAGCTTCTGATATACCGCTTTCTTACTCTTAGGTACTTTTATTGCTGCCTTAGAATATATTCCCTTAAAAGCATTTGCTCCAACGTTAGAACTTTTCAGCTTTGTTGTGTTAATCGTTATACTCTTTAAGTTCTTACAGCCATAAAAAGCCTGTTTGCCTATCTTCTTTACATTTTTAGGAATTGTGATACTTGTCAATGCTGTACATTTGTTAAAGGCTGTATTTCCTATTGTTGTAAGCCCTGTACCAAGAGTAACCTTCTTGAGCTTGGTACATCCTGCAAATGCTGACTTACCAATAGTTGTAACCTTGCTGCCAAGCTTTATCTGTGTAAGTGCCTTACAGTTATAAAATGCCTTATCGCCTATCTTTGTAAGCCCAGCATTCAATGTTACCGTTTTCAGCTTCTTACATCCGCTAAATGCCTCACTTCCGACAGATGTAATATTCTTGCCAAAGGTAACTGCGGTAATTCCTGTCTTGTTCTTAAATGCACCTTTGTATATTGCTGTCACCTTAAATGTTTTGCCCTTGTACTTGACAGTGGCAGGTACTGTTACCTTACCTGATGTTGCGGTTGTCTTTATGTAGGAAACCGTCTGCTTACCTGTAATCTTGTACTGTCCCTTGGATTTTGTGTCTTTGAATGACTCTCCAACCTTAGGAGCAATGACAACAGGTGTTGTAGGCTTTTCAGGTGTTGGTTCCTCAGGTATACTTACAGCAACAAATTTTATATTATATTCTTTAGCATATTGCTGTGCATAGGAATCTGCTTCTCCATATATTGTAAGGTTAGTTTCCATAAATGCAGAAGGACCTATACTCGTTACGTTCGATGGGATTTCTATTGCTGTCAAATTGTCACACCCCCAAAATGCATCATCACCTATACTCGTTACACCTGATGGGATTGTGAACTTTCCCTTTTTACCTTCAGGACAGCGTATAATCTCTGTTTTATCTTTATTGTATAATACTCCATCCACCGAACTATACTTTGACGATTCTGCACCTACAATTATACTAGTCAGGCTACTACACTCAAGAAATGTGCAACTCCTTATACTCGTTACACCCGATGGGATTTCTATTGTCGTCAAGCCAGAACAACCCTGAAATGCAGTAAAAGCTATATTCGTTACACTTGATGGGATTTCTATATTTATCAGACTACTACAACCCGAAAATGCAGAATCTCCTATACTCGTTATGCCTAACGGAATTTCTATGCTGGTTGAGGCACACCACATAAATGCCTGATAACCTATACTTGTTACCCTTTTCCCATCAATGTCCTTTGGTATAACCAATTCATCCTCATTTCCGTTATACTTAACGATTTCCACAGTCCCGTCTTCAAGCTCTTGGTATTCCCAGTCCTGATACGTTAATTTTTCTGCAGCCTTTACTGCTTCTGAACACGTCAAAGGTGTCAAGAGAGTTGCCACCATCAACATGCTTACAATCACACAAATAACTTTCTTTGTTTTCATTGTAAATCCCCCTATTTTTCTTTTTTATGCATACAAATCATCCAAATTTCTGCAAATTCAAGAATTATTTTACAGTATTTTCCAATTAAATACAAGGTTAAAACATATAACCCACGGAAAACCTTTTCAAAATTAGATTAAATAAAAATAAAAATGGCTGACGCATAAACACGTCAGCCTTATTCTATATCATCGCAAAAAGCAAATAAATCATTATAACAAGGAATGCCGTTGCAAACATAATAAGTCCGAATGAAACGGATTTTGCAAGCAGGTTTCCTGTTGCCATAAACTCCTGCAGCTTTATATGCTCCTTATGAGGTTTTGGCTCTATGCTGTTATCCTTAAGTATAGTTTTTCTTATAAAATATACCGGTCCCTCTATACACCAGTCAAATATTCTCATAAAGAAGGTTCCAATTGTCGGAAGAATAGTAAGCAATATAGGCTTATATAAAATCTTTTCAAGGCTAAGCCATGATGGAATTACATTTTTCTTTACATTTTTTCCAACCACAAGGTAAAGCACAATACCTATTGCAAGAGATATTCCTGCCCCCTTCAGGTTCTCAACCGAAAAATATTCATATGCACCCGTAAGCTTACCTATGGCAAAGAAATCTGCACCTTCATTTCCAAGCTGATTCAGTGTATATTCCGGAACAATACCGCCAATCAAAGCAAAAGTAGCCAACAGTCCCAGAATTACATACACGACTCCAGAAGTCTGCTTCGTTTCAAAAGCTTCCGTATCTTCATCTGTTTCAACCGTCTGAGCCACTTCAGCAGCTTTTTCCGGTCTGCACCAGAATAACGGAATATAAATCTTTAACATGTAAGCCAATGTACATCCTCCACCCACAAGGAAAAGAATTTCAAGCGTCTTAACAAATGCCTCACTTGACGTACCTCCGCATGTTATCCCTTCTCTTATAAGCTCCAGATATTTTACAAGGCCCTCATGTATAAAGGTTTTGCTTACATATCCTGATAAAATCGGAACTCCTGATATTCCAAGAACCGCTATTGTATATATTAATTTCAGAAACGGCTTATGATATCCCCAGCCCCTGAGCTTATGAATGTCAAGATTTCTTCCACATTCCACTGCAATCATTCCGACAATGATAAAGAATATCATCTTATACACCGAATGATTTATCATGTGCAGATACGCTCCTCTTGCTGAAAGCCCCTGTGCGTCAGCTTTTCCAAGAATACATGACGTACCAAGTCCCACAATTATGTATCCAATCTGTGACATGGATGAATAGGCAAGTATTCGTTTCATATTGATGGAAAGCAGCGCAAAAAGTCCTCCTGCAAGCATTGTAATAAGCCCTAAAATAAGTATCATCATGCCCCACTCATAGCATCCCTGCATAAGGCTGCTGCAAACAACTGCCATGCCTATAACACCAACCTTAGAAAGTACAGTGGAAAGAAGTGCCGTAGCACAGGCAGGCGCTGCCTCATATGACTGTGCAAGCCATGTGTGAACCGGAAACATTCCTGCCTTTGCAGCATATCCAAAAATAATAAGTACACATGGTAAAAAAATCTCCATTTTACGGTCATGGGACATGCTTTCGCCAACGAAACGCAGATATGAATAATCAAGTCCTCCTATTTCATGCTGCAAAAGCAGGATTCCTGTAAGCGTTACAAGTCCTCCCACCACCGCATATATAAGATAGGATGCTGCTGCCCTCATGTCCTTTGTTGTACCAAAATGCGACACCCACGGATATGAGCAAATGGACATAACCTCAAAAAATATAAATGCCGAAAGCATATCGTTGCTAAGCACCATTCCCAATGTTGCACCAAATACAAGCAGCCCAAAGAATGTGAAAGTCGATACTCCTCCATCCTTTTTTCCCAGTATTTCATCCGTATATCCGGGACGAAAATAATCTTTTGAATATATCATGGCAGCAAGCCACATGATCACTGTAAGAGTGCAAAATACAACCCGGAAGCCATCTAATGCAAATGACACGCCCGTTCCAAAAAGCCCATCGATAGAAAGTGTCAGTGTGCCCTCATTTATATAAATGTACACCATATATGCCATAAGAAGCGTCATAACAGTCAGCACAGCATACAATACACCTGTTTTTTTCATCACATAATACAACACTGCACCTAAAAAAGGCAGACATATCAGAACAAGTAATAAAATATTGTTATCCATATGAATACCTCCTATAATCCCTGAGCCATCTGATGTAAAAATCCGATTACCGGCTCAGCAAAAATACCCATAATTACAACTACAAGAGTCAGAACGGCAAACGGTATCTTCATTCGAAGTCCCGGGTCCGTTACATCGTCAAAGGCATGTTCATCATATGTCTCCTCATCAACAATAAATGCCCTGATTGCAACTGATATAATGTACATCGCAGTAAGAAGTCCCGAAATAAGAAGAACAACTGCCCCTACATATGCAAAACCGCCCTCCAATACAGCACCTTTTATAAGGTTCCATTTACTTATAAAGCCCGGAAGAGGCGGAACACCTGTAACTGCAAGTGCCGATATTGTAAAGCATACCATCGTGAACGGCATTACTTTTCCTATTCCCACAATTTCATACACATACTGCTTGTGCCCTCTTATCATAATGGCACCGACACATGAAAAAAGAACAATCTTCATAAATGCATGGGCAAGCATATGTGCCATGCCGCCAACAAGTCCCTGTTCACTCATAAGCGTAAATCCAAAAACGATATAGGAAAGATTACTCACCGTTGAATAAGCAAGACGTCTCTTAATATGCTGTTCCTTATATGCCATGCAGGATCCAAATAATATTGTAATCAGTGACGCTGACATAACTAAATACTGAACCCATGTACCTTTGAGTATATCTGTTCCATAGCTAAAATAAGTAAGCCTTCCAATTGCAAATGCTCCCGATTTCACTACCGCAACTGCATGCAGAAGCGCTGTTACAGGCGTAGGCGCTACCGAAGCCTTAGGCAGCCATCCATGAAATGGGAACACAGCCGCTTTAACTCCAAATCCGAAAAAGGCAAACGCATACCATACTCTCATAAGCTGTTCCTTGTTTGCCGGAAGATTTTTGAGCACTCCACCCCACACAAATGCCGAGGTTTCACCATAATTCAGTATGAACATCAAGCTTATAAATCCAAAGCTTGCACCTGCTATTGAATATACCATGTATGTCTTTGCCGCCTGAATGGATTCATGGTTTGCCTCATGCATTACAAGAGGAAGTGTAACCAGCGTAAGCATCTCATAAAACAGATACATCGTTTCAAGGTTTCCTGCAAATGCAACTCCTATGGTAATTCCATACGTCATAGTATAAAAGGTAAAGAACGAATTTTTTCTCTGCTCATGTTCCATATACTCAAAGGCATACAAACTGGCAAACGGCCATAAAAACGAAACAATACCTGCAAACACGATAGACATTTTATCTATATGAAACTCTATTGTAAGATTATTTGTAAGGTCAAATAATATAAATATGCCGGAAGGCGGATTCAAAAGCAGATATGCAACTACAATTGAATTTATAATAACACCCAGCTCAACAAATATATTTCTTTTTCTGTCCGAATCAAAATGAAAGACAGTAACAAGTATTCCGATTAACATTGGAAATAATACTGGCACACAAATTAAAAATTCCATTACACATCACCGCCTCACATTACATTTGCCGCAAATTCGGCTAAAACATCAGTAACAACACTTGGATAAATACCCAAAGCAAGTATAAGCACTGCCAATATAACAAGCGGCACTGTCATCCATGCCGATGGCTCACATGTTTCATATTCCTTTTTTGCAAACTCCGCTCTCGGAATATATCCCCTTATAAATACAGGGAACAGATAACCCGCTGTAAGGAGTGCACTCACCATGAGCACTACCATTCCTATAACAGCTATCGTATGATTTGCTCCTCCAAGATTAAGTGCCCCCCGGCATATATACCACTTACTTAAAAAAGTTCCTGCCGGCGGTATACCAACAAGTGTAACCGAAGCTATTGTATAGCAGCAAAATGTAATCGGCATACACCTTCCAAGTCCGTCGTATTCTTCCACAAGCTTCTTTCCCGTCTTGTGTATAATAACACCTGCCACAAGAAACAGTGTAATCTTCACCAGTGAATGTAAGATAACATGAATCATGGCTCCTATAAATCCCGTCACATTTAAAAGCGAGAGTCCAAACGTGATATAATTCATCTGACTTACCGTTGAGTAAGCAAGCCTCTTTTTAAATATTTTCTCACGATACGCAAGCATACTTCCCAGGAATATTGTAATGATTGCCAGTATCATCCATGTTGTCTGAACCCATGTCCCTCTTATAAAATCTGCTCCGAAAACATAAAATATGGTTCGAATTACTGCAAACGCACCACACTTAACGATAATACCGGAAAGAGTTGCCGAACCCGGTGATGGTGCAACCGGATGTGCTTCCGGAAGCCATGCATGATATGGAAGAATTGCCGTCTTAACACCGAAGCCTATTATCATTAAAAATGCAGCTATCAGATAAACGTCAGACTTCCCACTTAAAAACTCCATATCAAGTGAGCCTCCTTTTACAAATGGGATATCTCCTCCCTTGTTTGCATACATTGTAAACACACCAAAAAGTGCGGTAAAGGCTCCTGCCATTGAAAAGTAAAGTATTCTGAATCCACCTTTTCTTGACTCCTTATTCCTGTCATGAAATACAAACATTGCAGTAGTCAAGGATACAAGTTCAAAGCTTATATACATCGTTATAAGGTTTGCAGAAAACAGCTCTGATATTATGGACAAAAAGCTTAAAACAAAAAAAACGATGTATGATTTTTTATGTTCATCCTTTTTAAAATATCCTATTTGATATATAGCAATAAGCGCATACATTGCAGAGGCAAGAATTGCAAATATAACTCCAAGCTCATCAAGCTGGTATTTAATTATAAATTCTTCGGATAATTTGTATTCCATAATCCTTCCCTCCCTATGCAAACATGTCAATGCCTGCAATGATTAAATCCAACATAGGCTGTGCATGTAGACCAAGATAAATATTTAAGCAGACGAAAATGACACAGGCGATAATAAATGCAGGCTCCTTTGGATGCATTTTTACCTGCTCCTCCGCCCTTATCGGTCTGTATATTGATATAATCGCTCTCATAAAGTAAACCGCATTTAACAACGTGCTGAATGCAAGTGCAAGCATCACTATAACCAGCTTAATCGTCGATGCATTAATAGCCGCATCTGCAAAGCACACCTTTGCTATAAATCCTGCCAGCATAGGTATACCGATCATGGAGCAGGCACCTACCGTAAATGTAATTCCGGCAATCGGATTTTTTAACGCAGAGCCTCCCAGATTATCAAATTCCTTACTATCGTCAGCTACATAGGAAAGCCCATCCACTGATATAAACATCATGGATTTTGCTGAGGAGTGGGCAAATATATGAAAAATTGCCGCCATCATTCCAAGCTTTGTACCAAGACCCATACCCATGTAAATATATCCGATCTGTGCTACTGAAGAATATGCTATCATCTGTCTCACATCCGTCTGTGCTATGGCTCTCACTGATCCCATAATCATTCCGGCAACACCGAACAAAAAGAAAACATTTCCTATTCTTGTCGTTGCTATTACTTCCATACCGATTACTCTGTACATAATCTTTATAAGAAGAAATATATATCCCTTAGATATAAGCGACGAAAGCAGGGCACTGGAAGTGGCAGTTGAATAACCGTATGCGTCAGGCAGCCATGAGTGGAACGGAAAAAGTGCACTCTTTATGGCTATACCCACACACAAAACTCCAACTGTAACCGTAAGCGGAAGCTGGTATACTCCATTTTCAACATTAAGCTCTATGACCTCTTTTATGTTTGACATTAAAAGATGACCCGTAAGATCATAAAGCATGGAAAGTCCAAGCAAAATGAGACCCGAACCTATAAGACTCATAATCATGTATTTTGCTGCTGCGACAAGACAATGACCATTATCCTTAATCATGATAAGTGCACATGCAGATATTGTCATAATCTCTATAAAAACATAACCCGTAAAAAGGTCATTTGTATAAATCATGGCAAGAAGTGCCGCAAGCAGCAGGTCAACCATAATATAGTACAGATTTCTCTTTTTTGGAGTGACATCAACGAAAACTCGCTTCGCCCCTCCAAGCACAGATGCAAACATTACAATGGAAAAAACAATTGCAGTCATCGCCTCAAGTATGCCTACACGGATTTCATTTCCCCACGGTGCCGGAAAATGTCCCATATAATATGTATAAGACTCTCCCAGCCATATAACATAAAAAAGCGTAAGGCCTGACATGATTCCAACTGCCCCTATAACCATGAGTGAAAACACTCTTGCAGCCCTATCACTCATAATGGATATGATGACTGCCGATACCATTGAGAGAATTATACAGAAAAACGGCATATTCCGCAAAAATTCCATATCTATATTCCTCCCTTTCTGGATATTATTGCAATTTCATCTATATCGAGAGTATGATATCTTCTATAGAGCTTTACCGTAAGTGCAAGCATAATTGCTGTAACACTGACTGACACGACAATTCCTGTAAGCACAAGTCCGGCTGGAATAGGGTTTATATATGCATTCACATCCATAACATTATTTACTACGATAGGTGCCTTTCTCCCCTCAACATATCCCTTTGATGCAAGAAAAAGGTATACTGCATTATCCATAAGGTTAAAACCGATTATTTTTTTAATAAGGTTTTTGTTTAGAAGAAGTGTTGTAAAACCTATGCCAAATATAATAACCGCAACTGTCTCATAATAATTTGTAAACAGATTTGTTATAAGGTCTTTAAACATAGTTTATATCCTCCCTCTTTTAAATAATGCAAAAAAACCATACATCGTACAGGCAACAACGAGGCCTACACATATGTTTAAATATAATATAAGTCCACTGCTAAGTATTGCCCCAGGTGTTCCCAATGGGATAATACTGTGAAGATGATTTGCGCCGGTGAAAAACGAATAGCTTTTTGCTACACCATAAAAAAGCAGTGCTCCAAATGTAATTTTCTTAAATGTACTGTATGAAAACAGCCGTTCCATACGTTCAAACCCGTAGGCATTCGCAAACAAAATAAGGCCGGCACCCATAATTGCACCACCGGAAAAACCTCCTCCCGGTGACAAATGACCGTTCAGAACAACGTATATTCCAAACACAAGAATAACAGGCACCAAAAACTTTGCAGCTTTTTCCAGGATAATATCCCGTTTGAAATCAATCACATCCTCATCCGGATTTATCTCATCATCGTCATTTCTCAAAAGAATGAGCACGCAACAGCAGGCTATAAACAAAACATTGGATTCACCAAACGTATCAAATGCCCTGTAATCCAGTATCATACCGGAAACTATATTTACCGCTCCTGTCTCCTCAAGCCCATTTTCGATATACCGCTGTGACACAACATTGTTGTCAGGGTTGCTCTTATTTCCAAACTCAGGCAGATATGCAACCGTAATAAGCAGTATTATGATAATAATCAGCCCTATAACAGCGGACATAATACTGTAAATCTTATTTGCGTGCTTTACAAACCTTCTATGCTTGAATGCCTGATAAAGCTCCCTCCTCTGAATGTCATCCGAAGTTGTAAACTCAGAGAAAAACTGGTCAGCTTCAACAATTTTGTCCACTCTGTCCTGCTTTTTTCTTGCATGTATACTGTCCGGTACCTCTAAATCTCCCGTCATAAAATCAGAGAATTTCTGACTGAAGCTGTCCTTATAATTTTCTTTTAATTTACTCATGACTCTCACTCTCACTTTCAATTATTTTATTTTTATAATCTTCATCTTCCTCATCATCAGCATCATAGGCATTCAATGCGTTGATTTTTCTGAGTACAAGGAAAAACAAAATACTTGTCACTCCTGCACCTACCGCTGCCTCCGTTATTGCGAGGTCAGGTGACTCTAAAAGAAACCAGATTACGCACATTACAAGCGAAAATGACATAAATATAACAACTGAATTAATAAGCTTCCGTGACGTACATGCTGCTATTGCGCAAACTATGAGAAGTCCAAGAAGTATAATGTGAAATACAGGCATTATCTCTTCACCTCACATTCCTTATCAAAATCCTTATTTGTCTCTATTTCCATTTTAGCAATCAGATGCGATGACACAGGTGAGGCAAACATAAACATAATCAGTGTAATTAACAGTTTAAGTGACGTATAAGTAAAGCCTGATATTATAATTATTCCGATAAGCACCATATCGAGTCCTAAAGTATCTCCCATAGCGGCACAGTGCATCCTGTTTAACACATACTTAAAACGGTAAACACCGACTATCGCCATAATTTCAACTAATATACCACAGACTATAAATAGTGCCGCTGCACCAAATCGTATCCACTGTAATACTTCCATGTCCGTGCCTCCTTACATCATTTTTTCCCATTACCTTTTTTTTGTTTTTCCATCCCACCGTCTGCTTTATCCTTTATCGGTTCCAGCTTATCCACATCAACAACACGGTATTTGTTTGTATAAACTCTGTAAAGCACAACAACTGCAACAAAGCTTATTGACGCATATATAATACATATATCCGCCAGATAATCCTCCTTAATCCACTGGGAAAGGATTGCTATTATCATTATAATGACCGTCCCTGCCATATTGGAGCAGACGATTCGGTCTGTAAGTCTTGGTCCCTTAATCGCTCTTATAAGTATGAATAAAATACAGAATGCAAGCACACTCATTGCCACAACATATAAAATTTTATAAGCTGTATCTATCATATCCTAACTCTCCCTTCCTGTCTTTATCCGCTCAATTTTTGTGAGCAGACTGACAAATACGGAATCTTCCATACCATCTGCCATATCTTTGTCAAAGCAATGAACCGTATATACATTTTCATTGACATCAACTGTTATTGTTCCGGGTGTAAGTGTAATCGAATTTGCAAGAACTGTCCTACATGTATCATCCTGTAAATCCGTCTTGAACTTGACTATCTGAGGCTCATTTTCGTACTTATCAAGCACAACAAGCCTTAACATTGCAACATTTGCCTTTATTATCTCCCAGATAAGAACCAAAAAATATGCGATAATGAATGGAACAAGCCGGTAAAAAATTATTTCCTTTTTTAAGCTGTATTCCATATATTTACATAAAAAAACAAATATAACCAAAGTAATCACAATTCCAAAAATCACAATTTCAAGAGTTATATTTGCATTAAAAATAATCCACGCTAAAAATAATAACAACAGCATCTTTATCACTCCTAACCTGTAAAATCCTATTTATTTTATAGTTTTTCAGAGTAAAAACATACACATCGCACAAAAAAACTACACTATAATATATACCTATTAAAATTAAAATGCAACCTGTAATTTTACTAATATTGCATTATCACTCATATTTTTCCGAATATTTGAAATACTAAAGAAAAATTAAAATATAAAGGAAGAAATATCATGGAAAATAAAACCCTTTACATTTCTCTTGAGCAGAGCACACTTGTACCCTCAAGACAGGTTCACATAGGTGATATAGCCACTATTTTCTGTTCAGATCCGGATATAAGCCACACGGTTGAAAAAATGCTGATAACAGTTCTTACCAACACAGAGCAGGATCAGATTGTCATATCTGCAATGAAGCTTATTGAAATTATATCCAAAGACTTCAAAGAGCTGAATGTTGTCAACATAGGATGTCCGGAAACCATCGTGTATTACCGGAATCTGAAGCCGGTTTCTTCATTTAATGGAAAGGCAAAAAGCATATTACTCATGGTGCTCGCCTTTTTCGGAACTGCATATTCAATTATGTCCTACAACTGTGATGTAGGCTCCATAGAACTTTTAAACAATTTGTACACACTATTTACAAAAGAAACTGCAGAAAGTCTGCCTCTGGGTCTTAACCTCGGCATAGTAGCTTATTCCGTGGGACTTTGTATAGGTATGATTACATTTTTTAATCACGGAATCAATACGAAAAGCACAGACGATCCCACTCCCCTTCAGGTTCAGATGCGTTTGTATGAGCAGGATGTAAATACCTGTATTATTGTTGACAGCTCAAGAAAGAACGAAACTTTAGATGTCAATTAAGGTCATTTTATTTATTTTGTTCTGTGGATTTGCAGGGGGAGCAATCTCTGCAGGATACGTAGCCTTTATAACTCTTCTTGGAGTTTTTGAAAAGCTTACGGAAAAATATAAAGCTAACCAATACAGCTATCAAATAGAAACACTTACAATTATAGGAGTAACCTTAGGTAATGTCGTATATACATTTCAGCTGAGCCCACCTTTGGGAACGATTGGTTTCGTATTTTTCACCCTGCTTGGCGGAATATTTACAGGGTGTCTTGCCGGAGCCCTCGCAGAAACATTAAATGTTTTCCCAATACTTTCAAGAAGGCTTAATATAAGAGAATATCTTCCATATGTTCTTATCGCTGCCGCGCTTGGAAAAGCACTTGGTTCAACAATACAGCTAATGTTTTTTAAATAAATCCGCCAAAAAAATTCAATAGGAGGTATATATATGAAAGTAAAACAAAACGATGAGGAATATAACAAATATGTTGATGCCGTAACTCCTAAGCATAACTGCTTTAAAAACTGCTTAAACGCATTTTGGATAGGCGGACTAATATGTCTGTTAGGTCAGGCAATCAATAATTTTATGACTTCATACTTTGAATTCAACAAGGATGATGCAGGAAGCTATACATCACTTATACTTGTTCTTATAAGTGTGCTTTTAACAAGCTTTAACCTTTATAAAAAAATAGCAAAATATGGTGGTGCAGGTGCCTTAGTCCCAATTACCGGCTTTGCCAACTCTGTAGCTTCTCCTACCATTGAGTACCAAAAAGAGGGTGAGGTTTTCGGAAAAGGTGTAAAAGTATTTACCATAGCCGGTCCCGTTATTCTTTTTGGAATAATAACAAGCTTTGTTCTTGGATTTGTTTACTGGTTTATTAAAATAATAGGGATAATATAGGAGGAATGAATATGAAAAATCAATCAGTTGGAAAGCAAAGTATTGTATTTGATAATCCTCCTGTCATTATCAGTCAGGCATCTATTGTAGGTGAAATGGAGGGACAGGGACCTCTGGGCTCATTTTTTGACCAGATTGAGACAGACCCCGCCTTTGGACAGGATTCATGGGAGCTTGGTGAATCAGAAATGGTTCGTCGTGCAGTTTCCACAGCAATCACAAAATCCGGTCTTGACCAAAGCAAAATAAAGTATATTTTTGGCGGTGACCTTCTTGGACAATTAATCGGTACTACATTTGGTTTAAAGGACTTTAACATTCCCCTGTTTGGTCTTTATGGTGCCTGTTCAACAAGCGGTGAAGCTCTTTCCCTTGCAGCCATGACAGTGGCAGGAGGCTATGCGGAAAATGTGATTGCCGTTACAAGCAGTCACTATGGCGGTGCCGAAAAGCAGTTCCGTTTTCCTCTCGAATACGGAAATCAGCGTCCTTTAAGTGCAACATGGACAGTAACGGGAAGCGGAGCCTTTGTTGTGAGCCAGACAAGCCAGGAAACACCGATGCTTCAATATCCCCGTATAACATCTATAACAACCGGAAAAATAGTTGATTACGGTGTGAGGGACAGCATGAACATGGGTGCCTGTATGGCTCCTGCAGCTGCAGACACAATATACCAGTGTCTGGAGGATTTGGATATGAAGGCAACTCAATTTGACAAGATCATAACAGGCGACTTAGGAAAAGTCGGAAGTGAAATCGTTGTAAAGCTTTTAAATGACAATGGCCACGATATCAGTAAGCAGCACATGGACTGTGGTGTAAATATATACAGCAATGAACGTCAGGACACTCATAGCGGCGGCAGCGGCTGTGGATGTGCTGCTGTCACCTTGGCGGGCTACATTCTTCACAACCTGAAACAGCACACGTGGAAAAGAATATTATTTGTTCCTACCGGTGCCTTGCTTTCAACCGTAAGTTATAACGAGGGGCAAACGATACCCGGAATCGCCCACGCTCTTGTAATAGAACAAAACTAAACAATAATAACTGCTGAAAGGAGAAATAGAATGGATTATATAAAGGCATTTATCATAGGCGGAGTCATTTGTATACTTGCCCAGATATTAATGGATACAACCAAACTTATGCCCGGCAGGGTAATGGTTATACTTGTATGTACAGGTGCAATTTTAGGTGCAGTGGGACTCTATGAACCATTCCTTGAATTTGCCGGTGCCGGTGCATCAGTGCCACTTACCGGATTTGGTTACAATCTCTGGAAAGGTATAAAAGAAGCCGTAGACAGCGATGGATTTATAGGTCTTTTCAGAGGTGGCTTCACAATGGCAGCAGTAGGAACTTCAGCAGCACTGATTATTTCCTACTTTGCATCTCTTATTTTCTCACCTAAGATGACCAAAAATTAATTTCAAGCTATAGGAAAGCTTAAATTGTAAGTGTTTATCTTGCAAGCATATGCTTTTTATATAGATTTTCTTTGACAGGAAATCATTTTCGCGTCAAAGAAAAAGGGACATACTCAATATGGGTATGTCCCTTAACTTATTTCTGATTATAAATTTTCGGTTTTACTCATCCGAAGACGGTGGGTCTGTTGACGGTGGATCCTCCGAAGTCGGTGGATCTGTTGACGGTGGATCTTCCGAAGTCGTTGGTTTCTCCGTTTTTGTTGGTTTCTCCGTTTTTGTCGGTTTCTCCGTTTTTGTTGGTTCCTCCGACGGTGGGTTGGACGGGCCGCCCTTCTTTCGGAAGGTTGCATGTATCTTTGCATCCTTCTTTATCTTCTTAAAGGTGTATGACGAAACTGCACCAACACTCTTTCCGTTTACCTTAACATCATCTATCACGTAACCATCATATGGTGTAATGAAGAATGTTACACTTGAGCCTATTTCCACGGATGCAGAAGCAGATATGGTTCCACCCTCTCCGGCAGTTGCGGTTATCTGAACCTTTTCAGCCTCCTCAGGGTGCAACGTACATACATCCTCTGTATATGGATAATCCTTATATCCATCTCCTACAAATTCCTTCTTGTTTGTCTTTTCATTAACCTTGACTACAAAAGAAATTGTATCAGGACATGCATTTGTTGCCACCATCTTTGATTCCTTACATATCTTAACCTCTTCATGTCCCTGACAGGAACCACCCTGGAAGGTTCCGACTGCACAATAATCGGAAAATGTCGGACAGCCTTCTCTTGGAAGGTCACCTGTAATCTGGCAAAGGGTTATGGAACCAATACCATCCGGTCTTGCCATAATAATCTTTGATGTATCCTGTCCCTCAAGTGCCGCTATGTCATCCATTACATCTCTCCACATACATTTTGGAGCAGATGTTCCATATCTTGCAAGGTCCATATTTGAATCACAGCCCATCCATACAGCTCCTGTATAGTATGGAGTCATCCCGCAAAACCAAAGGTCATAGTTACTTGATGTTGTACCTGTCTTACCTGCACAGGAAACTCCTGACCTCAGATGTGCCATGTTACCGGTTCCAACCGTAAGTGTTGTTCTCATTGCTTCAATAAGCAACCATGCCGTTGTCGGCTTCATAACTACATGGGATGTAGGTGTTGTGTTATCTATAACAACATTTCCCTCATGGTCAATAACCTTTGAGTAAAATACCGGTTTGTTGTAAACACCACCATTTGCGATTGTGGCATATGCAGCAGTAATCTCAAGATTTGTAATACCATAGGTAAGACCTCCAAGTGCTGTTGACTGATTGATATCAGAGTAAACAACACCATCCGAACCGGTTTCCTCCTCCACAAGAGTTGTAAATCCATAATCCAGAAGATACTTAAATGCAACCTCAGGTGTGGCCTCAGTTATTGCCTTAACCGCAATAACGTTCATGGAATCCTCAATTGCCTTTCTTACGCTGTTATAACCTCTATATTCTCCTCCCCAATAATTACTTACCTTGATACCATTCGTGTAATAATACTCCTCGTCCAAAAACGGAGACGCAAGAGAACCTCCGCAGGCATCAATATAAGGGGTATATGCCGCAAGTATCTTAAAAGTCGAACCAGCCTGACGTCTTGAATCAGTTGCCCTGTTAAGACCACGGTCTACCGTTTTTTCTCCACGGCCACCTACAATTGCCTTAACATAGCCTGTATGCTGGTCAATGATTGTCATTGTAAACTGTGGCTGAGGCGTTGCCTGAAACATCTCAGAATGGAAGGTCGCACCTGTTTTTTCAAGCATGGCTTCCTTAAATTGATCCGCCGCAGCACGTGCCGAAGTTTCATCTGGATATATATTATTGTATTTAGAATTTCCTGTCAGCTCTTTGTAATAGGAAAGAAGATTTTCCAAACTAAAATTAATTGGCTCCTTATTTTTATCCATAAGAGTCAGCGCATACGAAAGTCCTACACTGGTACCCTCATAAAAATACTCTGTATCATTCAGTCGTTTGTCACATATACTCTGTATATCATCATCCTGAACAGAATATATCGAATACCCACCTGTGAATACCATCATGGATGCCTCTGCTCTGGAACAGCCATAAATCTCCACAAAATCCTTTTCAAGAGCATCCAGCAGGGCATCTGTATAATATGAGTTAACAGACTTACTTTCCTCCTGTATACGCTCGACCTCTTCTATTCTCGCATACACGTCATCAGCCATTGCCTGATCGTACTGAGGCTGGGTAATATAACCAAGTTCAAGCATCTTGTCCAGCACATCCTCACGTCTGTGTGCATTATCCTCAGGAAACAATGTCGGGTCATATGCATAAGGATTTTTTGTGATACCTGCAATAACCGCTATTTCAGAAATCGTAAGTTCTCCTATATCCTTATTAAAATAAGTCTCTGCTGCTGCCTGAATACCATGTACACCGCTTCCAAGATAAATAGTATTCAGATAATACTCAAGTATGGACTCCTTGCTGTATTTTTTTTCAAGCTCAAGTGCAAGATACTGCTCCTGTATCTTTCTCTCAAGCTTATCCATAAATGAATTTTCATCCATACCTACATTGAATACATGGTTTTTTATAAGCTGCTGGGTTATTGTACTTGCACCCTGATTAAAATCTCCTGTACTTACACCATGATATGCAGCTCTGAATATACCCTTTACATCAATACCATTGTGTTCCCAGAAACGCTGATCCTCAATAGCCACATAAGCATTTATCCAGTCCTGAGGTATCTCATCATAATAAACATATACTCGGTTCGAATTTATAGTTGAAATCTCGTTTTTAACCTTTCCATCCTGATCATATACCACAGTTTTAAAGCCTTTCGGAACTATGTTTATCTCATCAACACTTGGTGCATTATCGAGTATTCCCTTCATTGCCCCAAACGCTGCTCCTGCCCCTGCTATAATAACTGTTACAAATGATACAAGAATTATTTTAAAAACATTAACGAGTATTTTTCTTTGATTTCTCTGTGCCTTGGAGACCAGCTTTCTCTGCTTTTTCGCAGTCTCCTGTTTCGCATATCCCATGGAAATCCTCCTTTTCCTACAATAAGTAAACTCAATCACATGAAATTATACCAAAATTGGAATTTAAATACAACCCTATTCATCCATCAGTATAAAAGCGAATTGTGAAAAAACTGTTATATTCTTGTAATTTTTAACTTAATTTGGATTCCTTATTCGATTATGCTTTATTTTTTATTATGTAGAAAAGAAAATTTACATTTTGATATGAAGAAACGTATTTTAAGATACTTTATTTTTTAATATCATTATAGTAAATTTCCGCAATAATTTCTGCAGTTGACTCTATAAGCTCGTCAAGGTCAGTTTTACAAAATACTTTTGGTTCTTCATCACTTTCCTCATTTTTCAAAAATGCATTGTCAAGCATTTGTCCTATTGTCTCGATTTCAGCAACAGGATTTACCTCATCAATAACAGATGAGGGGGCATTCGGCTTAATATGCATCACTTCATATTTTTCAATGTAGTAACGGTTCATTCTATTATAATCACCATAATAAAGTTGGGGAGAAAAGAAGATGTTCCTGTCATATATATCTTTATCATCAAGCTTTACAAACTTAACTTTATCATATACTGCTTCCGGATGCATATTTTCGTCAAAAAACTGAAAATGCTGTTTCCAGTATACGTCCAAAAAGCGTACATCCAACAGCAGATGGCAATAAAAGCCAAAGACATACGGTTCCGACAGCCTTTCACCATATTTTACAGTAAAATCCTTTAGCTCCGGTCTTCTCACGAAGCTGCCCATTGCATAGTCAGACCAAAAGTGGCTTATTTTTTTATCGTTACCCCTTTTTACATCCGGTGCTATACTTCCTATTATAAAATCATTTTTATATACGTCATCTTCTATTCCGCAAAGTCTGAAAAATCGATTTGCAGTTGCCATATGTATTACATAACCCGGCATAATCTAACACCTGCCATTATATCATCATCCAGATACACATTGTTTATTTTCCTTTTATTGGTCCTGTCTTCTTTTTGCCCAGACAAAGTATCAGGAACCAGAATGTCCATCCTGTTTTCTTCTTTTTTATCATTTTCGTTACAATTTTCAAGATATGCAATATTGTACATAAGAAGTCCTAACATGATACATCTGACGCGATCTCTTATACTGTCAGTATATTTTATAAGTGTCTCCGTATAATCCGAACTTCTTTGCATATCGATACATCTCACATATATGTCATCGTCTGAGCATAAGCCCCTTCGCTTTATTAAGCGTCGGAGAGAATGAACAAAGCCCAGTCTTACATCAATCGTATCTCTCGAGCACTCTGACAATGTCTCGCCAACAATTGTCAGATATAAATATGTATCCGGTGACAATTTAAGATTATTTATAAAGGCAAAAACTGCAAGCGAAATACCCCAACGATGTGCCGGAACTACGATTCCAACACTATCTGCCTCTATAAGCCCTCCGTCATACTCCGTATACTTTTGAACGATGCAATCAGATAAGCCCTTTTCTATATGTGATGCTATTTCCCTTCCCGCATCCATCTTTCTGAAATGCCCTGCAGTAGGAACAGCATCCATATCACATACATAAAATACGTAATTCATAATCTGCCTCCTACCAAAGAATCAAAAAACATTCGGAAGGAGTATCTCAGATATTCTTCTTTCGTCATGTTTAATCTGCTGTCAATATAATCCTTCTTACGACTTGCGATTTGGATAATTCCACTAACCGCTGACCAGATATACAAAACAGTAGCCTCAAGCTCTATGTCATCCCGCATATCATTATTTTTAATGCCCTTTTCAACAAGCTCTGTTATGAGTATCCGAATTTCCCTTCCCATATCCTGCTTCATCAGGCTGTTTTTACTCCTTCTGCTGGTAAGCTGGTTTTCCCCGACAAGCGTTGAATAGTATCTCGGATATCTTTCCTCAAATGAAACAAGGCACTCACAGAATTTATAATAGCACTTTTCAAAGTCCTTTTCCTTGGCAATGCTCTGTCTTATCTGCATGGCAAGAACTTCCATGTACTCTCCTACAATGGAATTAAATATGTCCTCTTTACTCTTGAAGTAAACATATATAGTTGACTTGCTGTAATCTGCATGCTTTGCTATATCATCCATGGTAGTTTTTTCTATACCATACGAATCAAACAGTTCTTTTGCTGCTGTCAATATGTTGTCTCTATTGAACTGTTCCAAAGCTTCCTTTTTTCTTGCACCCATACAAACCCCATTCACAATACCATTCGTTCAAATTTAATACTTTAGTATGATTAATATACTATAAGTTTATTTTTCATACATTTTATTATATAATGTTTAATAATAAAAATAATATATCGAAATAAATACTTTTATACTTATTATCAAACTCGATTAATGATAATTGTACTATTAGTTCGATTTTTTGTCAACACATTTATTTTTCCCATTTTCCATGCTTTCTCTCATCTGTGCCAGAAGCTTCTTTTCCAGTCTGCTGACCTGCACCTGACTGATTCCCAATTCACGTGCCACCTCACTTTGTGTTTTATCATGAAAATATCTCATTGTTATCAGTCTTCTATGTTTTTCCTCAAGACCATCAAGTGCCTGTTCCACCATAATTTTATTAATCATCCCGTCTGCTGCTATCTCGCTTTCCACGTCATCCTTTATCTGATCCACAATATATGTTTCCCTGCCATCATGTCCGTAAACAGTTTGGTACAGTGATTCGATTTCCCTGTTCGCCTCTGTTGCCATAACAATATCCTCAATGTCTAAATGTGTTTCCTTCGCAAGCTCCTCCAACGTTGCTTCCCTGCCAAGACGGTTAGCCAAAAGTTCCCTTGCCATGCTTATTCGATAACCATTTTGCTTAAGTATTCTTGAAACCTTTATCATACCGTTATCTCTTAAAAATCTTTTTATCTCTCCTGATATCAATGGTACTGCATATGTCGAAAACTTTACTCCATAATCTGCCTCGAACCTCTCGATTGCCTTTAGCATACCAATACAGCCGATTTGATATATTTCCTCAACATCATAACCTCTGCCCATGTATCTTCTGGCTATGCTCCAAATTAGTCCTGCATTGTCCGAAACTATCTTTTCCTTAGCTGCTTTATCTCCTTTTCTTGCCAGTTCAAATAGTTTCATTTCATTCATTTATTTATTCATATTGATGTTTGGAAACACCTATCTCCTTCCACATTCTAACAATCGTACCTTTTCCATCCTCCGATTCAACTACAAGCTTGTCCATAAATGCCTCCATAAATGAAAATCCCATTCCCGATCTGTCCTCCTCAGGCTTGCTTGTATACATCGGCTCCATCGCCTTTTTAATGTCACTTATTCCCTTTCCGTCATCCTTCACCTCAATAAAAACCGTTCTCCCCTCAATTTTGGCTTTAATACTTATTTTCCCTCTCGTTTCCTCATATCCATGTATAATTGAATTTGTCACTGCCTCCGACACTGCTGTTTTTATGTCTGATACCTCCTCAAGTGTAGGATTTGTTCTTGTGATAAAGGCTGCTACCACCATTCTGGCAAAGCTTTCATTTTGTGCTATGCCTGAAAATTCCACCATCATTTCGTTTGTATTACTCATAGTATCCTCCCTTTAATAACTCCTCGATTATCTCTTCCTTCGTATTTTTTTTACTTACTATTCTGTAAATTCCTGACATTGTAAGCACTTTATCTATGACAGGACATACGTTTATGACATATACACTGCCTCCCTCATCATGAACCTTTCTATATCTGCCTGTTATAAGCCCTATTCCTGAACTGTCCATAAAGGTTGTTTTGTCAAAATCAAATATCAGGTATTTTACGTCATTTTTTTCAAAAACGCTCTCTGTCTTCCTCTTGATCCTGTCCGCTGAAAAATGATCAAGCTCCTTGGGAAGATAATAAATCATTACATTATTACTAATTTCAAATGTATCCATTGCTACACTCCTTTTTATAATAATTAATTTAATTATTTTGCTAATAAAAAGGGATTGTCACAACTCCAAACCATATGTGAACCTATACACATGTAAGTGTTCCTTAGTTCTATATGGCTTGTCTGTTGTGACAATCCCTTTATATGTATGTATATTATTATATTTTTTCTTTACTCGTTTCCTATCATATCACGTATATCATCCTCTGACATTCCTGTCTTTACATTTGAATAATCCGGTGCCGAGTTATTTCTCATCGTCGCCTTGTCTTCCAACTCTTCAACCTTGATATTCAGAGCGGCTATCTGCTCATTCAATTCAGCTATTGTAGTATTTTTTGTTGCAAGCTCCTCACTGTAAGATTTTAAAAGCTCCTCGTTATCACTTCGGATTTTCTTTTTTTGTGCCGGCACAATAACAAAAAACAACAGCAATATACCGATAACAAGTCCAAGCAGAACATATGCTCCGGAATATCTTGCCAGACTTACCTCTCCGTATTCACCAAGCTTAACAGTGCTGTCAAGTTTGTTTTTCTTAAACTCCTTAAATATATTTGACTTGTCATTTTCCTCATTTTCAAGTCCGCCGCCTGCCGTTATTGTAAGTTCCTCCATGTAAACGTCATCCAAAAGTCCATCATCCTCAATGGACTCCTTCGACATAAGCATGATATTTTCGTCTGTGTGTCCCATCTCACGCAAATATCTAATCGCCTGTGGATTTGCCTTGTCAATCTTTAATACTCTCCTTAAAGTTGTTCCCGCCTTCTCATAATTTTCCGAGTGGATATATATAAGGGCAAGCAACAGATATCCCTTGACGAAATGAGGATTTTCACCCAACACATTTTTCAATTGTATAATTGCAAGGTCGTAATCTCCCGATTCCGCATACCCCAAAGCTATATTATATTTTTTTGTCATTTGGTCAACAAAATCAAGCCTTGACGGGTCCTTCTTAAGCTCCTTTAAGTACCTTGAAGCAAGGTTGTTGGAAGGCTCATAGTTTACACTCATTACAAAATGACTGATTGCCTCCACTGCCTCACCCATTTCATAGTATATAAGTCCAAGCAAATTCCTTGTCATAACATTTTTCTTGTTATACCGAAGCGACAGCTTTAATGACTCTATAGCGCCTGACAGGTCCCTTGCGACTGCCTTATCATAGCCAATATTATAGTGATAGTTGGATGTATTATGTGCTTTCCTTGCCACATCAATATTCATACTACAGCCACTGCAATATCCGGTTTTAAGAACTCTTTCTCCGCAAATGGGACAAAGAACAGGTCTTGTAACTGCCATATCTATCTCCTCACTCTGCTTTGAATACGGTTAATACTGCTCATTTCAGCATTCCTTAAATCCGATGTCATCTGCATGACTATATCACTGATATCTTTCAAATCGTTGCTGTATATTGCTTCCTCAGCCTGACTTACATCCGGTATCGGTTTAAATCTTTTAAGTTCTTCCTCAAAATTTATCATTTACTCTACCTCCAGCAGGCTTTCGTATAAAGCCCGGCTTATCCACAAGTTCTTTGATACTCCCAACAAGATATAAAGAGCCTGCACAAAATAGTATATCATTTTTTTCTACTGCATTACTATATGCCTGTTCAAATAGTTCTGTCAAATTATCGTCCGCATATACAGCAGTGTTGCTGTCTGCTATGTATTCCTTAAAAATGTCTGCCATAGCCCCGGATTTTATGCCTCGTTCATTTTGCAGCGTTGTCACATATAAATTCTTAAACGTAAGCTCTCTGCAAAGAATGCGTGCCATTGTTTTATAATCCTTATCACTGCTCACTGAAAAAAGCAAGGATATACTTCTTTCGCCATAAAGTGCTTTTATCGTTTCAGTAAACCGTTCTATAGCATCAGGGTTATGCGCACCGTCCAAAACAAGATGGCTGCCATAGCACTCCATCCTGCCCTGCCAGTCAAAGTGCAAAAGCCCTCTTTTTACCACATCGTCTGCCATAACCTTCTTTTTCATATCAGAATCCCCGAAAAGGACATCACATGCATGAAGGGCCAATATGGCATTGTCAACCTGATATAGTGCATTTCCATTTCTAAGCTTTAAATTATCATAATTATAATAACGATTGCTCACCGAAAAATCAATGGTTTTATCTGTGAATTCATTTATTATATATTTTGTTTTTGCGACATTTATTGCATTTGCGCCCTTTTCATCAGCTATGGCCTCAATAATTTTATCTGCCTCACTATAACCTGTGCCATACACTACAGGTACGCCTGGTTTTATTATGCCTGCCTTTTCGCCGGCAATATCCTCGATGTTGTCTCCAAGGTACATCGTATGGTCAAGACCAATTGAGGTTATTACGCACACTCTCGGCATAAGTATATTTGTAGCATCAAGCCTTCCTCCCAAGCCTGTTTCATATATGACAAAATCAAGCTTTTTGTCCGCAAAATATACAGCTGCCATTGCAAACACGTACTCAAAGAAAGAAATATGAGCATTCCCTAATGATGTCTCCTCATCGACAACATCTTTGACATCAAGAAATGTATCAAGAAACTCGTCATCTGAAATAAGTCTCTCCCTGCCATTTTCCACCACCGATATTCTCTCATTTACCCTGACAAGATGGGGTGATGTAAATATGCCTACATTATAACCTGCACTCACTAAGATTGATTTTATAAATTGTGCAGTTGAACCCTTTCCGTTTGTTCCGGCTATATGTATGGATGGATGTGCCATATGGGGATTCCCCATTTTGTCCATAACCCTCATAAGGTTTTCATTATATGTCTTTCCTCTTTTGTTAAATTTGGGAATATTAAAAATATAATCTACTGCTTCACTGTATGTCATAGCTTATCTGTTGTCCACCTTTTCCGGATACATATCGTGGTGCACCAGTCTTTCATGTGCAACCTGTTCCCATTTTGTTCCTGGCTTGCCATAATTACAATATGGGTCTATGGATATACCTCCCCTCGGTGTAAATTTACCCCACACCTCTATGTACTTGGGATCCATCAGCTTTATGAGGTCTTTCATAATTATGTTTACGCAGTCCTCATGGAAATCACCATGATTTCTGAAGCTGAACAGGTACAGCTTTAAGGACTTACTTTCAACCATAAGCTTACCCGGTATATATGATATGTATATTGTAGCAAAATCCGGTTGTCCCGTAATCGGGCACAGGCTTGTAAACTCGGGACAATTAAATTTTACAAAATAGTCATTATCAGGGTGTTTATTTACAAATGTCTCAAGTAACGCCGGAGAATAATCCGACGGATATTCCACCTTCTGATTTCCAAGCAGGCTTAAGCCCTCCGTTTCATTTTCTGTTCTTGCCATATTTTTCTCCTCCTGCTTTCACTATGAACATCAGCGGATATACTGCTGCCTATTCTTTTATTGGTATAATATCATTTAAATAAAATGAGTATATAAGTTTTTCCTTAACATTGCAACCTGTAAGTCTTTCCAAGGTTTCGCCATAATATTTAAGCTGTGCATGATAACGGTTAACAAGCTCATCGGAATTTGCTGCATCCGTCTTGTAATCCAACAGAATAATATCTCCATCCTCGTAAAAAAATGCATCTATGATTCCCTGAACTATGACAACATCTTCACCTGTTTCCTCATAAATTTCACTGACAGGTATTCCGATTGAAAACTGCTGTTCTTTTTTCAGATTGTCATGTTTAGCTGCCAGAATCATCCGCTGTCCCAGAGATGATTTGAGCATGTTGTTTATTTTCGTCACATTTACCGCTCTTTGCTCATTCTCTGTGAATATTCCGTCAGATACAAGCTTTTCTTTACTCTTTACTATAAATTGCCTGTAATCACTGTCCGGCTCAAGTGCAGCAAAATCCAATAGTTCCATAAATTTATGTACAAGAGTTCCCCGCTCGGCACCGGTAAGCTTCTTTTCTCCGTCATTCTCCCCGGTCTGTGCGGTTTCTCTTTCGTCCTCAAAAGCATTTTGCGTCTCCTTATATTCCTCTGACACATCATAAGACACTCCGTCATATGCCTTCATTTTCTTTATTTCAGAAATAGACATTTTACTTTTGATTTGTGTAAGCCTTTCATGGGGATAAACATACTCAAAACTTTCTCTGTACTCATTGTAAAGTTCCTCATTTCTGCTTTCCAATGCAGAGCTTATTATATTGTCTATATTTATATTCTTAACAGCCTCTTCACCCACACAGTTTCCAATAAGCTCATCCGTCTTTACAATACGGGTATTTATTTTTGACTCATATGCCGGTTTTTTTGACAGTATATCATATCTTTCCATACAGGCCAAAATCCAACCCAGAAACGTTCTTTCCGTGGTCCTTACACTATATGGCAAAAGTACAGACATGTCGTGCCCAACCTTACTTTTCACATCTTCGTATGAAGCAACTGTACCGGTAAGTATAAGCTTCTCCTTCGCCCTTGTCATGGCAACATAAAGTATTCTCATTTCCTCAGCAAGGGATTCATGCTTCATAATAAGGCTTATGGCATTTTTTATAACAGTTTTCTTCCTGTAACGCTTATCACTATACATGAGCTTTGATGCCAGATAATAATCAGAGTGTATGATTATGTTATCTCTCATGTCCTGCATATTAAACTGTTTGCCAAGCCCACTTACAAACACAATCGGAAATTCAAGTCCCTTGCTTTTATGCATTGTCATAACCCGGACTACATCCTCGTCGTCTCCTATTGTATTTGCCTCACCAAAATCTACTTCATTTATTTTAAGCTTCTCAATATAACGAAGAAAATTAAACAATCCCTTATAGCTTCCATCCTCAAATTTTCTTGCCTTTTCTATCAGCATGTTTATATTGGACCGTCTTCTTTCACCCATAGGCATTGCAAGTGCATAATAGTAATATCCGGTTATATCTAAGGCTTTTAACAACAATTCTGAAATGGAAATGTGAATCTTGTCTGCCTTTAACACATCCAGTTTCTGAAAAAACAGACTAAGCTTGCTGCTTATATCGTCCTCCTTATTCTTGGCATAGCAGATACACTTATCATACAGTAATGTTGTATTTTTAAATACCTCATCCCCATAACCGCATATGACAGCCAGTTCATTTTCATTTAAGCCCGCTATCGGAGACAAAAGTACCGCCGCAAGTGGAATATCCTGTCTCGAATTATCAATAACAGAAAGCAGGGACATTAGCACTCTTATTTCAGATGCATCAAAATATCCCTGTGGATCTTCTATGTAAACAGGAATATCCATTTCTGATAATGTATTATACAATATGTCTCCATATCCCGATATACTTCGCACAAGTATTACTATATCCCGGTAACATGCCCTCCTGTATGTCTCCTTGTCCTCGTCAAAGACATACATAGGCGAATCATTAAAAACAAGCTCCTTTATTCTCCTTCCTATCATTGTTGCCTCAAGTTCAAGCTTGTTTTTTTCAGCCTTTTCCTCATCCATATCCTTGTCAGAAGATTTTTCACCGTCAGCTCCCATATCGACTACCATAAGCTCCGCACAATCACTGATCTCCATATTTTTTTCAGGAGCCGGATATATCTTTGACGGTACAAGTGCTACAGCTTCATTATAAGCTATTCCCCCAAGGTCCTGCCCCATAAGCTGATAGAAAAAATAATTCACTGCATTCAGAACTACTGCTCTTGAACGGAAGTTGTTTTTAAGCTCAATTTTCACCTCCGGCATATTCTCATGTTTTTGATAAACAGGAAATCTGTCATACTTACCAACAAACAAATCCGGTCTTGCCATTCTGAATTTGTATATGCTCTGTTTTACGTCACCAACAAGAAATACATTATAGGTTCCGTCATGTATTCCTGAAACGGACATCAGTATATCCTCCTGAAGAAAGTTACTGTCCTGATACTCGTCTATATATATTTCATCGTATCGTTCTCCAATACTGCGTCCGATTTCTGTAGGTACGACAAATCTTACCTTACATCCATCTGCATCCTCTCTTTCCTCGTACCCTCCACAGCAAAGCTTATATGCAAAATGCTCAATATCAGAAAATTCCATGGTGTGTCTTTTCTTTTTCTCCTCCATAAACCGGATGGAAAACTGACGCACCAAGTCAACAAGTGGCGAAAGATATTGTCCGATTTCCATAAGCTCCAAAGCTGCCTCCTGCTCACTTGTTTTAAATATATCAAGCAGCTTTATACGTCCTTTATATCCTTCTCTCAGCTCCTTAAATTTATTAACAAGGCGTTCGTCAAATTCATCGCCTTTACATGTTTTTAATCTTGTCCATGATAAGTCACTCACTACTGCATGTATATCTCTATATGTGTGGGCATCACAAAGTCTGCTTATGGTTTCCAAATCATTTTTCACAACTTCAATATTTTTGTATGGTCCCCCGCTCGCCTCTGCAATCTCTTTTGCATGGTGTGCCATACTCATAGCCTCACATGCGGTTTTTTCTGCTATTTTTACAAGCTCCCTTACCCATTCCAGCTTTTCAAAATCCTCCGGGGTACTCACATCATATGCATGCTCCGCTGAAAGAAGCCACTTCATTGGGTCAGGATATGAGCTAGCCATATTATATATTTTCAAAATCTGCTCTCTTAAATCCGCATCATCCTTATCGCCGCCAAACAAATCCACAAGCTTTATAAATTCGGAACATTCTTCAGAATCCGCATTATATTTTTCTTCAAAAAGCGCATCCATGACATCCGACTTTAAAAGCTCAATCATTCCTCTGTCGCCTATGCTAAAATCCGAATCTATATCCAGGAAGCTGAAATACTCCTTTACAATTCTCAGACAAAAGCTGTCAATCGTAGTGATATCTGCCCTGTTTATCAGAACAAGCTGTTTTGTCAGATGTCTGTTGTCAGGTCTTTTTTCAAGCTCACTCCAAAGCCTTGCAGATATTTTGTCCCTCATTTGGGCTGCTGCTGCATTTGTAAAAGTTACTACAAGAAAACGGTCTATATCCACAGGATTTGACTCATCCAGTATTCTGTTACATATTCTTTCAACAAGCACGGCTGTTTTTCCCGAACCTGCTGCTGCCGACACAAGAATATTTTTGTCCCTGACATCTATTGCATTTTGTTGTTCATCCGTCCAAGCCATCCGTTTTTCCTCCAAGCTCTTCCACGATTTTATTATATACAAGCTCCCTGTCACTGCTTCCATACCTAAGATGCCTGTATTCATTTCCACCATACCTGTCATCAAATCTGCAAACCGATTTGTATGGACAATATTCGCATGCCGCCTTTCCCTTGTTTATAACAGGATTTTTACTTATATCACCCTCAAGTATTTTATCTGCCAGCTCTCCTGCTTTTTTCATGGCAAAATGTGCAATATTATTTACCGTTCCGCCTTCGTTGTTAAGTCCTTTCAGAACAAGTTTCTTTTCCCTTTCTGCCAAAGCCTTATTTTCATCATCAGCATCTACATACGGATCTTTAAACTGATAATAGTACATTCCCTCTGGAATTATCCTTAGGCCATCACTTGCACCTCTGCCATACTGTTCTTTCACAAGCTCGACCATAACATTCATATATACGGCAAGCTGAAGCTGAAGGCCCTCGTAAAGCTCGTTTATTTTGAAGTCATAATTTCCTGACTTGTAGTCTATGATTCTGAGCTTAACAAGATTCTGCTCTCTGTCATAATATATATCTCCCCTGTCAACAACACCCTTAAGAGTTACAGGCGCATTATTTTCATGTTCAAGACGACGTTCAAATTTGTATTCAAAATATTCCGGCTTAAGCATATCCCTACATGTTATATTTTTTAACATTTCTGCGGTTCTTTGCCCGATACGCACCAAAACATTTCTCAAATATTTTACTCTCCCGTCACTGTCCTCAAATTCTGTGTCAAATGCATTTCCCACGAATGATTCCACAAGCTTGTCTCTCTTATCCTTTGCAAGCCCCTCCCAGTCATTTCCCATATTATCGTGTACATGCCTGTAAAGACGCTCCATAGCGCTATGCAACACATTTCCGATGCTTATATTGTCAAGCTCTTTTATCTGTCTTTCCTTGAGACCTGCTATATACTTCAGGAAATAGCTATAGGCACATCCTGCGTATTGTTCGAGACGTGATACGGACTGCGTTGCAAGCTTAAGCTTTATAAGACCATAAACATCCTTTTTAAGGTTGTACGGAACGTTACTATACTCAATCCCTTTTTTCACAGTGTCAAGCAGTTCCGTCTCGCCCATATCTCTGTATAACCTGTAAAGACTGTTTAGTTCATTTAAGCTTTCCTTATGCCCATCCATAAGTCTTTTCAGGAATGTAATCAATATTTCTACGGATGCTTCCTTCGTAGTTACGACACTGGCAATGCTCTTTCCATCATTCACCGTTAGCTTAGGGAAAATGTTACATATTCTCTCTATCATGTAAGACGGACGCATAGCCTCATTATCTGAATTTGTCCTCACATAAGAAATGTACAGCCTGTCCCTTGGCTTCGTCATACCCGTATATAGATAAAACTGTTCAATGTATGCATTTATTTTATCTGTAGGTGCAAGCTCATATCCTAAAAGCGACAGCTTTTCTTTATCCCTGTCACTTATTATCTGTGCCGGATTTCCCTTGGACGGGATAATACCATCATTTACGTCAAGCATAAAAAGCACCTTGATACTATCAAGTCTGGTTCTGGTTATATCTCCCACAATAACCATATCAAGCGTTGACGGAATGATACCCATTTTCACATCCTTAAGCCCCAGCTCAAACAGCTCATAAAACTCATCGATTGGCGCGGTTTCATCCGGCATTATCTGGAGCATTTTATCAAGTATTTCCGTAATTTTTCCATAAAGCTGCTCATAGAGCTTTGCCAATTCATGGCTTCCCGCTTCGTCATATCGGTCTGCCGCATCACCTATTCTTTTTTCATAATCCAGGTTTGTCATAAATTGCAAAACTGCCTTTACAAAATCAGATATCTTTGCAGTTTTGACAAGTTTACCGTTTTCCATAAATGGCTGAAACAGCTCTAAGACATACTCCCTTGCGTTGTCAAGCTCCTCTATCCATTTTTTCTGCCACATCCAAAGTCCCTTTATTCCTTTGGCAAGCACATAGTTTTCCATAAGCTCTATATCCATGTCATCGAGTTCATTGACTGCTCCTGATTTTAAAAATGCAAATATACTGTCATAGGAAAAGCTCTCACTGATACATCGTATTGCATGACATAACCCATCTATAAAGGGATTGTTTTTTACAGGCATGCTGTAATCAAGAAAGTATGGTATATCATACTTGGGCATAAGCTGATTAACAAGACCTTCCGCCTGCGTAAGTGCTCCCGTAACAATGGCAAAATCCTTATATCTGTAGCCTTCACTTCTGACAAGACTTCTTATAATCGATGCGGTTGCCGCAATTTCCTCTCTCATGTTTTCATAATGTGTGATTGATATGTTTTCAACATTACACTCATATTTTTTATATGGATACCGGAACAGGTTCGCTTCAAGCCATGCAAGCTCACTGCTTTCCTTACGTGTGTTTTCCTCAACAAATATATGGTCCATAACAGGGATGTTATTTGCTTTTGCCCTGTCACAAACACTCTTTATTGTCTTACTTGTGAGATAGAACAGCTCATGCTCACCTATCGTTTCCTTTTCGTAATTTTCCCTGTCTATTGTCAAAACAGAATATATCTTCATGGAATGAATCATAAGCTGCTCAATAACAGAAAGCTGAATAGGCGTAAAGCCTGTAAAGCCATCCATAACAATAACACTTTTTTTTATGAGCTCTGATGATGGAATGCAGCTGACTAAAAGCTCTGTTATCTCCTCTGCCACTATGTATTCGTCACCAATTCTTTTAGCAAATGCATCATAAATCAATGACATATCCATAAGCTTTTTTTTGAGCAAGGATGTCCCGTTGTCCTCATCACCCAGCTTAGCTATAATTTCATTTATTTTATTTCCTGCCATATCATACTGATAAAGCTCTGACATAAGAGACTTTACCTCATCAATAAAACCCGGCTTATCAAGCGATATTCCGTATATCTGAAGGTCATCCTTTATACTTCCTGCCACTTGCCTTATAAGCATACTTTTACCGAAATCCTCAAGAACCTTGCTGTTCTTTGTTCCCAGCTCGTCAAACACCCTGTAGGCAAGTCGGTTAAAGCCTATAACATCTATATTCATAGTTCCCCCGGCCGGGTGAAGCTCAACCATTTTTCTCTGAAGTATCATAGAATACTGCTCAGGTACAAGAAGTATGTAATTAACATTGGGGGTTGCCATTGACTCCTCAATTATTTTATTGTATATATATGTCGATTTCCCAGAACCTGATGTTCCAAGCACAAACTGTACAGACATATTTATCCTCCGTTTTTTCTTGCCATAAGTCCGTTAAAATTGTATAATAATCCATAATAATTATTATAAAGGGGGACACTATGAATAATTCTAATAATTATCTTAATATTTATTCCCGTTACAACAACCTGATTGCATTGCAGGTTACACCGGGACATTTTGTTACTTCATCATCACATATCAACTACTACATAGATATGACCACCCTAAAGACAAGAAGAAATGAAGCAAAGGCTGCCGCAAAGGCTCTTGTACAAGAGTACGTGACAAGCACACTTATAGATACAATCATTTGCCTTGATGGTACAGACATCATTGGTGCATACCTTGCTGATGAGCTTACAAGTGCAGGTATCCTATCTGCCAATCTGCACAAATCAGTTTACATAATTATGCCGGAACAAAACTCAGTCGGTCAGTTAATCTTTAGAGAAAATTACATGCCAATGATTAAGGACAAAAATATACTCGTTCTTCTGGCAACCGCTACTACCGGAAAAACCGTAAGGACAGCACTCGAATGTTTAGAATACTATGGCGGACGTATTGCAGGTGTTTCATCTATTTTCTCAGCGGCAGATGAAATTTACGGTCAGAAGATAAACACCATTTTCACCAGTGCAGATATACCTGATTATGCTACTTATCATGCATCCGAATGTCCTCTATGCAAGGGCAACCAGTCAATCAATGCTATTGTCAACAGCTTTGGCTATGCAAAATTTTAAATACGATATATAAGCATAAAAGCTCCTCATTGAGAATATATTTAATAATAATCTTAATGGGGAGTTTTATTATGTCTTCTAATACCAAAATAGTGGTCCTTAAGTCAAAAGAGCTGATTTACACCGGTATATTTATTATTCTTGGCGTACTTCTTGTACTTCTGCTTTTTTACATGTTTAGCCCGAACGATAAGCAGAAAGAAGAAACAACCAATACCGAAACTGCAACTACATATGCTCCCGGCATATATACATCATCGCTCAATCTAGGGGGTGCCCCACTTCAGGTATGCGTCACCGTTGACAAGGATACCATCTCTCATGTGGATATTAAAAACCTTGACGAGACCGTTACTGCAATGTATCCACTTATAACACCATCGCTTGACGAAATAAACTCTCAGATAAACAGTGTCAGCTCGTTAGATGAAATAACCTATTCCAGCGATACCCAGTATACCTCCATTATTATTATGGAAGCAGTAAAGCAGGCACTTATTTCAGCCGAAGTAAAGTAAGTTTCTTTAGGGCTACCTGCGTAGCCCTACTGTGACTTGGCTGCTATCACGCCGCCGGTCTTGTATATGCTGTCTGCCGGTACATAACCTCTTACCGGAGAAAGAGGATAAATATTTGTGTTGCTTCCAATTACACTTCCCGGATTTAAAACACTGTTACATCCTACCTCGACACAATCCCCAAGCATTGCCCCAAACTTTTTCAATCCGGTATCTATATCAAACATTCCCTCTGAATTTTTTCCCTTAACATGCACAAGTGTTTTATCACTCTTTACGTTCGATGTAATAGAGCCTGCTCCCATATGGGATTTATAGCCAAGCAGGGAATCACCCACATAGTTATAATGTGGCACCTGTACATTATCGAATATGATTACATTCTTAAGCTCCGTAGAATTTCCTACTACACAGCCGGCTCCCACAAGTGCATTTCCTCTTATAAATGCACATTGCCTTACCTCTGTCTCAGGTCCTATAATTGACGGACCTGCAATATAAGCTGACTCAAATACATTTGCAGTTTTGTGTACCCAGACATCAGGTGAAATTTCTTCATACTCATCTTTGTCAAGCGTTTTACCTATTTCCAGTATATAATTCTTTATGTTTGGAAGTGCCTCCCACGGATAGGTAAGCGCCTCAAGAAATCTGCCCGCCATTGTATGTTCAAGACTATACATATTTTTTATTGTAATTTCTGATATTATATCTTTCATTCTGCCTCCATATCATTCCTTTATTTTGATGTCTTTTGCACTGTTTTCTTTTTTGGCTTAGCCTTCTTATTGTCATCGTAATAGGGCTTAGACAAATCAAAGACTCCCGTGATTTTGTACTGATTATCAAGACGCTTAACAAGCTCTGTGTTACTAGCCACAAAGCTGTTCATTTTGTCAGTGTACTCCTCCTTTGTTATCGTCCCGTCAGCAACACCTGTAAGACCCTTTTCCCAGCTCGCTGTCATTTCCGCACGAAGCAGACTATTAATTGAGTAATACACAACATCATATATTATTTCACCCATAAATGTTGGCGTTACAATCTGTGTTTTTTTGTTCAGATTGATATATTTATTTGTTACAAGCTTTGTAATTATACTGTCACGTGTTGCACTTGTGCCAATTCCACTACCCTTGATCTGACTTCTAAGCTCTTCATCCTCTATAAGCTGTCCTGCATTTTCCATGGCAAGTATAAGCGTTCCGGAAGAATATCGTTTAGGCGGTGTAGTCTCACCCTCCTTGATGTTAAATTCCTTTACGGCTATGTACTGCCCTTTCTTAAGTCCATTCAGCATTTCAAGCATTTCAGGAGTAAGCTTCTCTTCCGTTTCCTTTTTTCCTGATGCTGCTATCTGAAGATATCCCGGTGACACAAGTCGCTTGAAGTTTGCAAAAAAATGCTCAGGCCTTATATCCTTTTCTTCCGTTATAGGTCTTGTGAGTGTAAGCGAAAGCTTCTCGTATTGTGCAGCAGGATAAAATATACTTAAAAAACGTCTCGCAATTATGTCATATACTTTCTTTGCAGTTTCTGACAGGCTTCCTAATGCACCAAAGCCCTGCCCTGTAGGAATTATGGCATAATGATCCGTAATCTGTTTGTCATTTACATATTTTGACTTTGCTATGCCCTTGTATCCGCCCTGATTCATTATATTTTCTGCAAACGAAGCAAGGGGCGCATATTTTTTCAGTCCACCTATATTTTTATATATTTCCTTTGACACAGCCGTAGAAAGTACCCTGGCATCCGTTCTCGGATACGTGACGAGTTTTTTTTCATAAAGCTCCTGTACAATATTCAATGTATCCGTAGGACTTATCTTAAACATTGCCGAACAGTCATTTTGAAGTTCCGCAAGATTGTACAGCATCGGCGGTGCCTTTTTTTCTGTTTTTTTATCTGCTTTCTCAACAAAAAGCCTTAATGGTTCAGATACAGTGAGCTTTTGTACAAGCTCATTTGCAGACTCTTCTTTCTTAAAGCCATTTTCCTTATAAAGCAATGGTGACTCAAAATAGCTGCTTCCCTCCACTGCTTTCCACTCTGCTTCTATTCCATCCATGGAAGCAATTACTCTGTAAAAAGGTGTCGGGACAAATTCCCTTATTTCACGTTCACGCTTTACAATCATGCCAAGAACGCATGTCATGACACGTCCAACCGCAATAACACACTTATCGCACTTTAAATAATTTTTAACTGTATTGCTATATTTCAGGGTGAGCACTCTGGAAAAATTAATTCCCATAAGATAATCTTCCTTCGCCCGAAGATATGCAGAATCACTCAGATTATCATAGCAGGATAAATCTTTTGCCTCTTTTATTCCCCTTAATATTTCTTCTTCAGTCTGAGAGTCAATCCACACCCGTTTCTTGGATTTTTTCTCATCTACCTGTGCCATTTTGTCAACCAATCTGTATATATATTCTCCTTCACGTCCGGAGTCGGTACATACATATATACATTCCACATCCTCACGGTTTAGAAGCTTTTTAACAATATTATACTGGTTCTCGGCGGGCTTTATTATCTCGTATTTAAAATCCTCCGGAATAAACGGAATCGTATCCATACTCCATCTCTTCAACTCAGGATTATATGCATCAGGATAACTCATTGTCACCAAATGTCCCACGCACCATGTAATAACAGAATCTTCCGTCTCTATGTACCCTGTCCTTGCACCGGCACTGTCAGCGCCCTTTACACCAAGTGCCTTTGCAAATTCCCGTGCAACACTTGGCTTCTCGGCTATATATAAATTCTTCAAAAACTCCAACTCCTTAATCCCATGCCGGTCAATTATATTCCATACCAGGACCATTCATTTATATAATGCTATCCTCTATCGTATCAAGAAATTCCTTAAAATCTCTTCTTGCCCCTTCTATCTGAGACTTATCCTGTTTATCAAGTGCTTCCTCAAATATATTCATCTGCATTTCAATAATATGTCTCGTATCTCCTGTTGCCTCCTCATACATCCTATCGCCCCGAAGCAGTAACAGTTTATTTTCCTCCTGCTCCCTTGGATGTATTTTGAGTGATGCAAGGCTCGCCAGTCTTTCCTCTATTTCCTCATCACTCATATCCGTGTCCTCATTTTTAATGATGACTCTCCTTGATATCTTCGTTGATATAACCTTAACCTCTACCTCCAATATAGAATTCACATCATAGGTATACGTTACATCTATAGCCTCCTTACCGGCAGGTCCAATCGGTACCGGAACCTCAAGTTCTCCCAGATATACATTGTTTCTCGCATATCTGCTCTCTCCCTGAAGTATTTTTACGAGTATATGGCTTTGGTTGTCAGATGCTGTGTAAAGCCTCTCGGTTCTGCTTACAGGAATAACAGTGTTTCTCTCTATAATAGGCAAATAATGACCATTCTCCTTATAGCCGCCACTCCTAGTCACTACCACATCCGTACCAAGGGTAAACGGACAAACATCTGTTAGAATAATCTCCTTAACAGCCTCATTTCTCTCTTTCATGGCGGCCTGTGTTGCAGCTCCCACAGCAACAACCTCATCCGGATTTATACTTGTATTTGGAAGTCTTCCAAAAAGACGGCTTACAAATCGTCTCACAATTGAAAGCTTTGTAGCTCCACCTACAAGAATTACCTCCTCAATATCCGCAAGCTTTATATGTGCATCCTTAAGGCTTCTCTCTATTGGCTTTTTTATTTTACTGAGCAACAGCTGACAGGACTTTTCGTAATCATCTATATTTATCTCATACTCATACTTTTCTTCCCCTATTTTGCATTTGAAAACAGATGTCTTACTTTCTTCAAAACCAAGCTTACAAAGCTCTGCCTGCTTCCTTATGTGTGCAAGCGTCTTACCATCCAGTTCATCCTGATCAATATCCTTTTCCTTAAAGAACATCTGCTCAAGAATTTCAGTAAAGTCTTCTCCGCCAAGGAAATTATCTCCTGCCACAGCTCTTACTTCCATAATATTTTGGTAGAGCTCAAGTATGGACACATCAAATGTGCCGCCTCCTAAATCAAAAACAAGAAATTTTGTATCTGCATTTTTTTTATTTAATCCATAGGCAATCGCTGCTGCTGTCGGCTCACTCACAATTCGCTCCACAACAAAGCCTGCCATTTCTCCTGCCTTTTTTGTTGCTTTTCTCTGTGCATCATTAAAATATGCCGGCACACTGATAACAGCCTCTTTCACCTCCTGACCGAGAAATACCTCTGCATCCTCCTTCAGTGATTTTATAACAAGGCTGGAAAGCTCCTCAGCAGTAAATTCTCTTTCTCCAAGAGTAAACATTTTACCTGTACCCATGCTTCTCTTAAAAACTGCTGCGGTCTGATTCGGATTCGTCATACCACGTTCCTTAGCTGTTTTTCCGACATACACCACACCCTCGTCATCAACACTTACTACAGATGGTGTGAGTGGTTCGCCCAGCTTGTTCGGTATTACCTTAACCTTATCATCATCAAAATATGCAATTAAACTATTTGTAGTGCCTAGGTCAATTCCTACTATCATTTATTTTCAATCCTTTTTAATTTCTCTTCAAACAAAGCATTGTGACCACATATGCTTATAGCCTTCTTATAACACATTCTTGCCATCTCATAGTCCTTTAACTGCTCATAAATAAGTGCTTTCTCATACCACATTTCATAACACTCACCATAAAAGCAGCCACCGCACCGAAGTATTTTCAAGCCCTCGTCAGCTATTGCTATTGCCTGCTTTGCTTTTTTTGTTACTCTGTACAGCCTTGCCATCTTGATATAATCCATAGGGGAATTCATGTTTTCCCTGCTTATTGTGGCAAGTCCCACATATCCTCTTACATCAGGCTTAAACAAAGTTTTCTTGTTTAAAATAGTTTCTATTAATTCACTATAATAATTTTCTTTGTTACCATTGTCAAGCCGAACAGCTTTTTCAAACAAACGCCGTGCCTCATCCATAATCCCATGGTCCTTAAGAACCTCCGCCATAGTAACGTAAGCACGCTTATCATTTTTATCCTTGCTGATTGCAAGCATAAAGCTTTCATTTGCTTTATCAATATATCCCTCCATGCCATATACAAAGCAAAGCTGCCGTATACACATTTGGATATCACTATCATAAGGTAACTCGTCAATACATCTTGTGAGAATATTTACAGCATCCGTAAGCTTATTCATTCTAAGTAACAGCTCTGAATAATCATACATTACATCTGCATTTAAACCGAAGATTTCCAGATAGTCTTCATATACCTTCTGGCTTTCCTCAAATTTATTCATACACTGCAATGTTCTTGCTTTATATGAATATATCTGTGCCTTCATCTCATCATCCAGGTCATATATACATGACAGTGCCTGGTCATAACACTCTATAGCCTGATCAAACTGTCTGTGCTGTTCATATATAAGGCCAAGCCTGCTATGGCAGTAATAATTTTCCGGTTCATATTTGAGTGCCTCATTAAAATCTTCAATTGCACTTTTATAATTTGCAAGGAACCTGTTTAATATTCCCCTGTTTATGTAATAAAATGAATGTGCATTTACTTCCAGCTGCTTTGTAAGAAGCTTTATTGCCTCCGAATACTTTCCCTGCTGTTTCATCACCATAGCCTTCTGTCCATATGCATGTCTGTGTTCCGGCCACAGCTTTATAACTTTATCATACAATGCCAGTGCATCATCCTGTCTCTCGTTTTTGGAATAAATACTTGCCAGCTCCATGTAAACTTCGTCGAATTCTTCCATATCCGATTCTTCAGGATTTCCATTTTTAATTATAGTTTCAAAGATACTGATAGCCTTGTCAATGTTGCCTTCTTTCTCATATATGAGTCCTTCATAAAAGCTTATACTGTCACTCTCTAATTCAAATGTCTTGTATCGTTGTATAATATTTTTTGCACCATCAAGCTGGTCATATCTTAAATAAATCAGTATTTCCTGCACATAAGGTTCTGCCACATAAGGGTATATTGCAATGGCATGTTCACAGGCATTCATGGTTTCCTTGGTGTAATCCAATTTGTACGATGCCTTTGCCATAAAGCTGTAAGCTATATAATTTCTTTCATCTCGGTTTATTAAATCCTCACACGCATCTATACATGCCTCATAATTTTTTTCAAGGTACTCAAGCTCACATTTTGCCTCGTAGGAAAGAAGGATTTCCTCATGCTCCTTCGCAAGTGCCACCTCAAGATATTTTCTTGCCTCCTCAGTCTTCTTCGTCTTTATCAGGCAGTCCGCTATCAGAAAATTAACATACTCAAATCTCTTTTTCTTTGCAACTGCATCCTCGCTGTTGTCGTCTTCACTTATTTTTTCTATTTCAGCCTTCCACACAAAAAAGCATTGTAGCGCTTCATCATATTTCAGAAGACAAAGATATGTTCTACCCTTTACGTTGAAGTACTCGCACCTTTTTTCTTCATCCGGTTCAAAGCTGTCAAGTATATCAATTGCATCGTCAAACTTATAACTCTGGTAGTAGCTCCATGCCATTTCCATTCTTGACTTGTTGTCTTCCGGATTGTCTTCAATGTTTTTCTTATACTGTTCTATCAATGACAGATTAGCCCTTATCATACCGGCTCTTACACTGTTGTCATAGTGATTCAGCTTTAAAAGCTCCATGTACATATCACGGGATTTTTCAAAGTCACCCAAATGGTACGCAAGATCCGCCTGCTTACCGTTTATTATGTACTTGTCATTTACAAGCTGCTCTGCCCTGTCATAGCAATCCTTTGCCTCTTCGAAATCACCTGTCGTCATAACAATATCGCCATATGCTATCAGTATGACAGATTCCTCCGGAAAATCTCCTGACAGATTTTCCAAATTTTCCTTAAGCTCATCAATTTCATCCTTGTGCAGGTCATACAACTTTGCATCACCTTTTTCAAGTTCTTCCACGCTCTCGTCATACATCTTCTGAAGCTTATGTTTCACGACGCAAAGCTCCAGATACGGATGGTATACGTCAAGCTGCTCCATCTCCTCAATAAGCTTCTCCTGACCCGCAACGTCATGTCTCCTTATGTCAGCATCAAGCTTATAATACTTGTCCAAGAATATATCAATATCCTCGGTTTCCCCTTCAAATAAATAATAGTTAATGAGGTCTTCGTATGTTGCATTATTGATTATATACTCAATAAAATCCTCCGGATACTCCTCTTTCAGCTCTTTTTTTCTACTCTTTATATCAAATGTTTCTACAATACAGGACCACACTTTTTTAGGCAGACAGAAATTATCCATTAAAAAGGTCATAAGCGTAGTAAATGCCTTTTCTGAACTGTCAAGGGATACAAACTCATCCCTGTCAAAAAGCTCCTGCCATTTATCCACCTGTATTCTGTCGTAAAAATCAGAATACACGTCACTGATTGCCTTTCGTAAAGGGTCATCAATAACTGCCTCTTTTTCATCATCAGAAACATCCGCAAGCCTTACTGCCTCTTCATATGCCGTTCTAAGCTCCTTAAAACCCTCTGGGTCATCCTCAGGATTAACAGTTGACAGCTTTATCCGATATGCATTTTTTAACTCATCCTTATCCTTTGTGGCTGAAATTCCAAGTATACTCCAAATATTCATTGCAGTTCCCTACCTTTTCCAAGGGTGTTTCATATTTTAATTCATTTCCATTGTCTCGCGTATCGCTTTAATAAAGTCCTCGCTGTTAAGTACTGTCACATCTTCAAGGCTCGTTATTAGCGCCAAATCCTTGGTCATCTTTCCGTCCTCAATTGTTTTGATTGTTGCAGCTTCAAGCTTGTCGGCAAACGACATCAGCTCAGGTATGTTATCAAGCTCTCCTCTTTTTCTCAAGGCACCTGTCCATGCAAATATTGTTGCAACCGAATTTGTCGAAGTCTCCTCACCTGCAAGATACTTATAATAATGTCTCTGGACTGTACCATGAGCAGCCTCGTACTCATACTTTCCATCCGGTGACACAAGCACAGAAGTCATCATTGCAAGAGAACCAAATGCAGATGATACCATGTCACTCATAACATCACCATCATAATTTTTACATGCCCATATGTAACCACCCTCTGACTTCATAACTCTTGCCACAGCATCATCGATAAGAGTGTAGAAATATTCTATACCCGCCTCATCAAATTTTTCCTTATATTCACTGTCAAATATTTCCTGGAATATATCCTTGAAGGTGTGGTCATATTTCTTTGAAATCGTATCCTTTGTTGCAAACCATAATGTCTGCTTTGTATCTAATGCATAGTTAAAGCAGCTTCTTGCAAAGCTTTCAATCGACTCATCAACATTATGCTGTCCCTGAATAACACCCGGTCCCTCAAAATTATGTATAGTCTCCGTAATAACTGCACCGTCACTACCCTTAAATACAAGCTCTGCCGTACCTGCTCCCGGAACATCAATCTCAACGCTCTTGTATACATCACCATAGGCATGTCTTGCTATTGTAATAGGCTTCTTCCAGTTCTTGACACATGGCTCTATGCCCTTTACTACTATAGGAGCCCTGAAAACAGTTCCGTCAAGAATAGCACGGATTGTACCATTTGGACTTTTCCACATTTCCTTAAGGTTGTACTCTGTCATACGTGCTGCATTTGGTGTAATAGTTGCACATTTAACAGCAACTCCATACTTTTGTGTAGCATATGCAGAATCAAATGTAACCTTATCATCCGTTTCATTTCGGTAGACAAGTCCCAAATCATAATATTCTGTCTTAAGGTCCACAAACGGACAAATCAGCTCCTCCTTTATAAGCTTCCAGAGAACTCTTGTCATCTCGTCTCCATCCATCTCCACAAGTGGTGTTGTCATCTTAATCTTTTCCATTTATTTTTCCTCCTAATTATTTTTAAGTTAATAAAAATGTGTAATTTTTTTGTTTATAATATCAAATAAGGCATATCATTTGTCCAGAATTTCCTTTTTTATCGCCTTAATTACACCCTGATTCATCATTGTATCTGCAACAAAGCAGGCAGCATCCTTTACCTCTTGCCTTGCACTTCCGACTGCATAGCTGTACTTTGCACATTTTATCATGCCTATATCATTTATGTTGTCACCAAACACCATAACCTCTTCAGAAGATATGTTGAGCCTTTCCATAATGATGCGAAGTGCATTTCCTTTATTTACATCCTCACGGTTGCAGTCAACCCAGTTTACACCCGCACATGCAAGTGCTGCCTTGTCCTTCCATTTGTCCATAAACCATTCATTCACAACAGACTCCGCATCACTTGGATGATATAAGGAAACCTTTACAATATCATCATCAACTTCAAGCAGGTTATCAACGCACAAAACATCAAACCGGTACTCGTCATGAATCCATTTGTACAGTTTCTCACTATGCTTATCCAGATAAACATAATCCCGTCCGGCAAGCATTATACTTATATCCGGAAGAAGCATGGCATCCTTTACCAGTCCCTTGACCAGGTCAGAATCCATTGCATTTGCCTTCCATGTATTGTCCTCGTTATCTATAACAAAACCACCATTATCCGATATATAAAGGATATCATTCGACACAGGCTCAAACAGTCTTTTTATACTGGCATACTGCCTTCCGCTGGCAGCCACAAAGATTATGCCTGTCTCCTTTAACTGCTTTATCACCTCATATATCTCCGGATTAATGTTAAATGTTCCATCCGGAACCAACGTTCCATCAACATCACTTGCTATAAGCTTTATCATTTTTTATTCTTACTACCGCCTCTCTTTAAAATGACTAAATTATATTATCATATTTTAATGTGATTAACAAGGTTGAACGGATAATATGAATTGCTTATGTTATCATATGTCAGGCTACAGATACACCATGGAGTATTGTAAAAAAAATACACATATGATATTTTAATAGTATGAAACTATTTATTGCGATTTGATAGGAATCATGTGCTCTGTTATGAGCACCTACGGAGGTTACACATATGCCTGACAATACCAAAATTCAGCAAAATTCAATTTTGAAAGCATCCAATAATGTACGAGTTTTTGATGAATATGTATATAATATAGCAGACAAAGTAAAATTTAAGGATACCATAAAATATCTGGAAAATATGATGCAGGATTGTGGGCTGCAATATCAGGATATATTATTCGACTTTGATGGGTACACAAGGGCATTAGATAAGGTTCACGAAAAATATCCCGAATTAAATAAATATTATTTTGACCAATTTAAATTTAAAGAGAAATTTTTTACAAGCCTTACTCCCAAATGGGCAGATGGCGAAATTTATGCCCAGCCCGAGGATTGGCCTGCTATCTTTTCCATAATATCAAAGGTTCCAAGAGGCTTTAATCTCTTTCCTACAATTTCCTTTGATAAAATAGACTGGTATGGAGAAGGTGTCAGGGAAGCAGCATTAAATGTTACCAGTGCCACAAAGGGTCATGCAATGGAATGCCGGATTGGAACTGTAATAAACAGCCAAATCACGATGGCAAGAAGCATTAATTCCGGTAATAAACACAATATTGTAAGTGTAGTAGTAGAGGCAACTACAGAAGATGAACCCAGAGATACTTCTGATATAATCAAAAAACTCGAACCATATTTAGGACAACCTGCCATCATACAAAACGGAATATGCAGGTTTAGCACGGAAGAAAACAAATTACTTGAACAGCGTTCACGGGAATGTGACAAAACATTAGAACGTATGATTAAAGACGCCTATCCGGGAGAGAAAGCGTCAGACGGCATAGAGTATGATGGTTTTATTCCTAATCTTGCAAACAAAAAGAAAATAGACAAAGCATTCAAGGAAACGGATTTTATATTAGGTGATAGGAAAGGGCTTCTTCCGGGAATGAATCATGTGATATGTGTTGATAAGCATAATTATCAATTTAAAATAACATTTGACCGAACACAATCATCGCCTAATTATTTTTACTTTTATATTGACGTGAAAGGCTATAATTTTGATATTAAAGGTGGTCAGAATAGAATATATGCCTCATCCGAGAAAGATGCTATGGATAAGCTTTATAGATTTGCTGATTTTTGCATGAAGCTTAAGGATGAATTTGGAACTATCTTGGAAAAAAACTTCGGATGTACACCGGAATGGTATATGCGTAAAATATCCAAAGATTGTTTTGGGCTATAATGTTAGGCTGTTATTTGAACATTTTTAGGGGAGGAACCACTATGAACAATTTAATTTTACCTGCAATCATTTTAAGTGTTGTTACGATTGGAATTCTAATTTTTTCTGTAGTAAAGAAGAAAAATAGTTTAGCAACATTGCTAATGTGCATTGTAGGAATGGCACTCTTGTTATTAGGAATTTATTTAAAGGATGCTTCCATGTGGAGTACATTTAGTATTGCTTTCTTTATTTTGGGAACTGCATTTTTTGTTGTTGCAGTGGCTATGATACTTAAGAAAAGCACCCACTCCAAAGCGGATGCTGGTGTATAAGTCAATATGTTCCAAATGACTTTGCCCCTCTGTAACTCATAATATCCTTTAAAATATAAAAATGTCTTGAACATATCGGACATAAAATATATACTAAATGGATAGGATGTATAGTACTTCATCATTTTATTTCAGGGGGATTTTTTGTGAGTTATAATTACACTGTTCCAAAAAGAAAATACAACAGAATATCATACAGAATAATGGGTATTATTTTTACAGCTATCTGTGCCCTGCAGTTTGCAGTAATATTTAAGGGTATATCACATCATATTATGTTAACCGGTATATTTGCATTTGCCCTCGGTGCTTATGGCATATATCTTATTATGTCATCGTTACGAAGGCAGGCATTTGATATAACCTATACGTTTTCCGAGGACGGAATAAAGGTAACTCACCACTATGGTGAAACGAACTACAACTATGATCAGGTTGACTTTATAACCATGATTATTCCTGATGACTCCATGCTGTTTTACCTGCTCAATTTAAAAGCAGGAAAACACATCTACACAATTCCTTTTACTATGAAACAGGAGCTTTGCGAGACAATATATGAATTTGTAAACAGCCGTATACCTAAAAAGGAGGAAGATTAGACTTTACTGTGATTCGCTCGGTTTCTTCCCCGTGAGATAATACACCGCCAATGCAGTACGGTGTGACAGGTTCTCTTTTGCCAGAATAGAAGTAATATAATTCTTCACTGTTCCTTCCGAGATAAAAAGACGGTTTGCAATCTCCCTGTTGGATAGTCCTTCCGCCACAGCCTTAATAATATCCATTTCCCGTGCAGTATACCCCTCTTCGCAAAAACCATTTGTCTTAGGCTCTGTATTTTTCGCAAGATTCTCTAAGATAGCTTCTTCCATAACACCGGTACCATTATGTACAGATTTTATCATTTGCTTTAAATGCTCCGGTGTGTGATTCTTAATCAGATACCCTTTCGCACCATTCTTCAATGCACTCTGTACCAGTTCGTCATCATCAAAAGTCGTGAGAATTAAAACCTTTCCCAGATTATGTTCTACAATATACTTCGTAGCCTCAATTCCATCCATCTTTGGCATTTGAATATCCATAAGGAAAATATCGGGTGCATTTTTCTTAGCAAGTTCAATCGCTTCCTGACCATTTTTAGCGCAGCCAAGCACTTCAAAATCTTCATCCACATCCAATATAATCCGCATTCCATCTCTTACAAAATCGCTATCTTCAGCAATAATTATTTTTATCTTATCCATTTCCTCACACCTTCCTATAACGGCAGCAGCATATTTATTGTAAAGCCAACCTCTGTCTCAAAATCCAGAATTCCGTTGACCTCTCTCACTCTTTTTCTCATACCCGAAATTCCCATTCCGTCAATCACTTCACTGCAACCAACTCCATTATCCGATATACTGCAGCGTACCATTTGATGTAGTACATGCACGCTGATTTTGATTTTACTGCACTTTGCATATTTCATAGAATTAGAAACCGCTTCATAGGCATTATCTAAAATGATTTCCAAGTACTTTTCAGGTATCTCCTTTAACTCGCCCTCAGTTATTAGTTCTGCCCCGACTCCCTTCAGCCTGCAATCCTCACACAGCTTTTCCAGTTGTAATATTGCAAGCTTATACTTCTTGGGACGCTCTTTTCTAAGGATTACCCGAATTTCATCCATTCCACTCCGCATCTGGTCAATCACTGCCTGTATCATTTTTTTTGATGTTTCCGAGTCCTTTTCCATAAGAACCTTCACGGCTTCTAACTGATATACAGAACCATTAATATTATGTCCCAGCTTATCGTGCAGTGTTTGGGAAAGCTCTGCTCTCTCCTCCAGCATTTGATTTTCTGCCATCAACAAAGAGTCACGGACTTCCGCCTTCAGTTCATGCTCTCTCTGGCTCATATTATGCTTTAGTTCCTGTTCTATTATGGTATCTTCTTTCGTCTGCTTTCTATAGGCTTCCACTACAAAATCATGTTGGCAATAAATAATTCCCATAAAGACTGCTATAATCAACTGTACTACGCCTTCTCCCCCACCAGGTACAAATGCAAATCCCACAGGTATCAGATACCATAACAGTTTCGGTCTGAAATAGGTCAGCACCTCATAACAGAAGTAAATCCCCAGCAAAGTAAATGTTGTCCCCAACATAAATATTATAACAAACAGCAAAATTCCTGCTGCCCCCAAAAACAAAATCTGAATCTTATGCCCCACCAATTCCTTTCCTGCAATCACCCCGACAAATAACGCAAGAATCAGGAGCACCTTTACAGATGCTCCTGTCAACACAGACTGCGAAAAAACAATATAGATTTCCAATATCAGCAATAATACAATTCGAAGCAGGACAAAATACTGCTCCCGGAATCGTTCTCCCATGCACTCTCCCTCTCTATTCGTACCGCTTTATCTTAAGTCCTACACCACCTATACTGATGATAATGATTAAGTAAGATATTGTAACACATAATAACATAGAATATGCACTTTTGTCCCCTACTAATAATAACTCCGACGCATTCATAAACCACTTTTGTGGCATAAGATAAGAAAGTGTTTTTAATGCTTTCGTCGTATCATCCAATGGAAAATACAGACCTGACAGTAGTGCAGAAATACTCCAAATTGCAAATACTGCGTAGTTTGAACTCATAACATCTCCAAGAACTACACCCAGCAAAAAGCTTAAGGTACTAAATATCAGCCCTAACAGGAATATCACTCCAAGAAAACTCGGAATATTTATTCCAACATCCAGCCCTTGAATGAGAGATAAACAAACTGCCAACACCAAAGTCTGTAATGCACTGATTATAAATGCAATCACAAATTTTGATAAAAAATAATGTCTGCTGCTTAATTTTGTTAACATAACTCTGGTGTACACCTTATTGTTCTGCTCTTCAATAACCGAATGTGCTACGCAAACGCCGCAGAACAAAAAGCCCAAGGTAATAATCGCAAAAGCGTAACCGATTTGAGCCCGTTGATTTATTTGCTGCTCCGTCAACGTATTTTTTTCCTTGCCTGCCAGATTCACTAGCTTCTTTTCAGGTAAGTTACCCTGAATAGCTGTAAGTGTTTCTAACATTACGGGTATGTCATCTCCCACCAGAATCTGTACCTGTTTTATTCTGGCAAACAGTTCCGTGAGCTCCGTTATAAAAAGCTCCTGACGTTCATCCTGTGACACAGCATATAGCTTTACTCCCTGTTCCCATGCACCTTCCAATATTGCCACATCAAAGTCCTTTTTCAAATAAAGCAACAATCCTGCCCTGTCGTCAAATGCATCTTTTTTTGCAATTTTCTCAACCTCTTCCTCTGTCAATCCACTGACATCAGCACGGCAAACCGAAAACATACCGGTTGCAGCCATTTGGCTTAATACATATTCCGACAATTCAGAATTTGATGCATCATATACCTTAATGATACATGCCGATGTATCTCCCGTATAAACTGCTTTTTCCGAGTAGTCATCTAATTCCAAAATAACTGTTTTTTCTTTATCTGAATCATTATACACAGTATGATCCATTTTCACACTTAGAATAAATGCCGATAATGCCGGTGTTACCAAAAGGAAAAACAAAAATCCTTTGTTTCTCAATAGTAATTTGAGGTTCATTTTAATTAATGAAATCATACTCTACCTCTCTTTCTGATGTTGCCTGCCAAGATGGCAATCGCAGAACAAATCACCGTAATTGCAAAAGAATACCACAACGCACTAGCTACATAATCACTTTCACCCATGCAGGATAATTCAACCAATGCCCGATTACCATGATAAACCGGCGATAAATGCTTTACCATATCTGGCATGGAAGAGAACATATATGTCTCAAAGCTGCCACCAAAAAAGCCCATAAACCAAACTATCGTAAATAGCATAATTATTGTGATTGCCAAATTGTCTGAAATATTGTAAAGCATCATGCCAAATGCATTAGCTGCTACTATCATCATAAAAACAATCAGCATAGACAAAACCGGTTTTCCCCAATGTATATCATAAAATAATATGGTAATTCCTGTGGAAACCGCCATACCAACTGCTACCGTCAGAGTAACCGGAATAAGCTTCCCCAGATAATTTTGCGTCTCAGATAGATTGGAAACCTGAAATCTTCGTACAATTCCATATTTCTTTTCATTGCTTAGGACTCCTGTTGCACATATCATCCCACAGCAACCAAAATATGCGATATAAATAATTCCATAATAGTCTCTGGCATTAACCGCAGGCATAAATTCCAGTTGCTCTACCGGCAATACAATAGAATCCTGTGCCTGAATTTGTAAGGACGCATTCACACTCTCATTCATTGCCTTGTTCATAAAGTATTCAAGAGTAATCCCTTCCACCTCGTAATCCGCACTCTTATATACCACATAGGTATCCTCTGAAAACTCCACAAATCCTGCAAGTTCATTTTTTTCCATAACATCCTTTACATTTCCTTCCGGATATTCATAAAAAAGAATACCGTTTTCCTCTCCCGCAAGTTTAACAGCCTGAAATCTTACAGCATCTTCCACCGCATCCTCCATCCTATATCCCACGGCAAAGTCATCTACCCCCTCGTAGGATTTCATCAACTCAGAAAATGCACTGGATAATACTGCAATGACCAGAATTGGTCCCAGCAGCATGACAACCACACTCCATGTGTTCCGGAACATAAGTTTAAAATTATTTTTTATCAAATAACGTATCATATCTGGTCCCTCACTATTCTGCATAATCTCTGAGTTTCTTGCCTGTCAATGTCAGGAAAACTTCCTCTAATGTGATGTTCTCATCACTGCCATTAACAAGCCTTTTTAGCTCCTCACTGGTTCCACAGGCAATAATTTTTCCGTTATCCATAATAGCAATCCGGGTACAAATGGCTTCCACTTCCTCCATATAATGGCTTGTGTAAATAACCGTAGCCCCCTTTTTGTTTGACTCCTTAATCTTATCCAGAATAAAGTTTCTGGACTGTGGGTCAATACCTACAGTAGGTTCATCAAAAATCAGCAATTCAGGATTATGACCTATCGCACATGCTATGTTTAATCTTCTTTTCATGCCGCCGGAAAAGTTTTTGGCAAATTCCTGTTTTCGCTCTGACAGACCCACATACTCCAAAGAATCATTTACTGCATTTTTCAACTGTTCTCCCTTTATTCCATAAAGAGAGGTGAATAATTCTACATTCTCCCAAGCCTTAAGGCTTCCATGGATAGCAAGCTCTTGTGGAATGTAACCTATTTTGTGAATAACATCTTTTTTCTGTTTCCACGGATTCTTGCCCAATAACTCAATCTTTCCTGCCGTTGGACGTACAATCGAACAAATCATATTCATAGTGGTACTTTTGCCCGCTCCGTTCGGCCCCAACAACCCAAAAATCTCACCCTTTCGAATTTCAATATTCAAATTGTCAACAACTGCCTTATTGTTGTATTTCTTTGTTAAATCTACAGTTTTTAAAATAATATCTTCCATTTCCTTCTCCTTTACCGGACATTTCCTACTACAATGAATCTTATCAGGTTCAGAAAGTGTACGGTAGTGAAAAAAGAACTATTTCACACATGACTTTTGTCATGTTTTCTAATCAAAAAAGGGGCATACCACCCAAAAATATTTTTAAATGGTATGCCTGAAAGAGAAATGCCCAAACGCCTATCTGATTATCTGTTTCTAATGTAAATCTTTATATTACTCAAAATAAATGTTCTCATCAACATCAGTATTATCTATCGTAAATGTATCTAATACAATCTCCCCTTCGCAATCATATACATTGATAACCCTTGATATACCATGATGACTGTTTTGATATGCAATTGCCTCCTCAGGTGTATTTGGTACAAACCCCTCTAAATCCTCAGCATATACATATCCATGTATTTCATTATCTCCAATGGCTGCAATCAAATCAGGTTGTATGCCATATGCTTCGAGCAAAGGCTCCTGTCCATATATCTCGCCTTTGCTGTTTCTAGTTACGATTTCATCAGCATTTGTTTTGGAAAGTGAATATGCACTGCCATGTAATCTTGGTGATGCATTACAAAGATAAGTATTTTCCCCAGTACCATTGTATATTCTTACATATCCCCAAGAATAATACACACTGCTGGAATTTGTGGCAAGTGCAAGAGTCATAACATAACAATTAGTGGTTGCCGTAGTATTATATTTCCAATCTGAATATCTATTTAAAATACCATCTTTAAATATTCTTGCTTGTACACCCATATATCCTGTTGGAATACTTCTTCCATCTCTTGATGAAATATTGGTACTTGCCGTTGCTTTTCCATCTTTTACAACAAGTACTGAACGAAATTTATAGTTATAGCCATTCAAAGATGCATAAGAATAATTACCTTCTGCCGGGTCTGCCCCATAAGAAATAATATTATTCAACAATACTATAGCAACCATAACTACTGCTACCATTATTTTTTTTCTTACAATCATCTCTCTTCCCCTCCCTGTATTTTCTATTTAGGCATTTTCTCTTTATCTATTCTATTACTACTCCTGTAACCGATGACATGTAACCTATTACAGTCTTTCCATCCGACTTATACACATCATATACTTTAGAAGGAGCATTATTGAATGCTTCTATATCTTCAGGGCTCATGGATTTAGGTCTATCAGCTTCCATTTCCGATTTATATACATATCCATATTGCCCATCATCAGAAACAACTTTTATAAGGTCAGGATAATAAAGAGTGTCACTTCCATATGTTTGTCCATACTCATTCACTTTTAACCCATCATCGTTTATCAATTCATCTATAATTTTCGGTGACGCTCCGAGATATAAGTCAATTATAAGCTTCTGAAAGTCTCCCTCAGATAAATCAGCCTCCTTGACCTTATCTTTTAAGATTTCAATGCAATAATCTAATTCTTCATCCGTCATAAAATTCCAATCATCAGAAATTCCCCTTGTAGTTGCCACTCCATTTGGAAATAGATATCCCATTTGTGTTCTTCCATCAGATAAATAAATCATACTTCTTTTTATGTATGATAAATTTCCGTTTGTTGCATTTGTTTCTTCAGGATGCCTTTCATCCCAATAAACAAATAAATCTCCAACCCAATACTCATACCTTCTTTCTTCGCCTTCACGATATATTGAAGCAATCGACACAAGGTCAGGCTTTAATATCTCAACGCCATAGGTTTGACCGTATTCATTCATCTTAAGCTCTGGTACATTTTCAATATTCCTATAAAATTCTTTATCCTTTCCAATCTCATCTACAAGCAGCTGAAACTCCTCCTCCGACATATTAGCCACCTCAACTTTACTTCTAAGAATTTCTACCCCCCGTTCAAATGCTTCATCAGTAAACTCGTAAGCCTCATTTGCCAAAGTATCAGTCTGTGTAATAATAACGGCTTTGGCAATTATTCCGATTGCCAATAAAGCTACAACTGCTATCCCCAATATAGGCATTACATTTTTCTTCTTCCCATACATATTCATAATTTTCGATTTATCCACATCAGGAATTACATACATATCATCTGCATAATTTAACAGCATATCATTAATATTTTTTTTCTTATTTCCCATATCCATCATCCTCCATCATTTTTTTTAATTTGTTTCTTGCTCTTGCAAGTCTGTTTCCTATGGTTGACTCATTTTTTTTAAGTATTTGTGCTATCTCCTTTATGGAATAGCCGTCAAGGTAATAAAGCTGTATGACAATTTTGTCATCCGCCTTGAGACGGTTTACATAATGTAAAACGCTGCTGTCTCCTGCTTCCTTTGAAATATATGTATCCTCAAGCTCTGTGGTATTTTTATGCCAAAAGGATTTCAGCAGATCTCTTGATTTGTTTATTGTTACCCTCATAAGCCAGTATTTTTTATGTTCTTCTGATTGTAATTCCTTATAATGC